>NZ_JBFRMK010000049.1:0-79637 GCF_041470405.1 Shewanella sp. 10N.286.45.A1 | reverse complement strand
CTAGGTTCTAGGTTCTAGGCCAATAGAATCATATAAGCTAGAGTTACTAATAGCTTTACAGGCACAAGCAATGCGATACCGTGAAAAAGTGCCAACAATAACGCCACAACAACGCCAGCACGATGTTATTTCAAACTGATTGCTTTTGTAGCTAAGCCGTCAAGCTTTCTCAGAAACAACACCATGAGCATACGGCTCTTTATTACCAGCCGCTGAAGGCTCCATGATGGGGTGGAAAAGTGCCGACAATAACGCCATAACAAAGAAGGCTAAGAAAGTAATTTCAAACTGATTGCTTTTGTAGCTAAGCCGTCAAGCTTTCTCAGCCCATGAGCATACGAGTAGTATGTGATTGGGTGAGAAAGTGCAGACAATAACGCTACAGAAGCTAGCAGGATGTCGCTGCAAGCATAAGTTGACATAAACAGCATGTTTTTTTCAATACGTTAACCCAAATATGTAACCATACCCTGACATAAAATATAACCATAAGCTGACATATTGCGTAAGTATCTTATTAACTAGAATTTTTGCTCGTCCTTTTACTACAACGAAAATAGTATCTATTACTAACCCATTCTGGGACAGGAAAGAGCCTGTGATTTTGTGAACTTATCTGCTAATTTTTTTTCGCAATTTATCATCGAGCTTAGCTAGCGTATGGTGGACAGCCCCAAGTCTTATGGATAGATTTCATCTAAGCATGGTTTTTCGGGGGATTCCTGTAGTTACTTTCCTAATCCACTTATGGGCATATGTAGTACACGTTAAAATCCCGAACCCAACTTAAAGTAAATCGCATTTTCCTCACCACTAGTGGCTAAATCTACCCCCATGTGGATGCCGTAACGTCGGGCAAGTTGATAGCGAAAACCTACCCCGTATGCATTAACTGAATCATCACTCTCTTCAATGGCGTCGCTGCTGGTCACGCCATAGCCATAAAATGCAGATACCGTCCAACGATGATCGATGTGATACATCAACTGAGATTGCACTGTGGCCACTTGCTCACCTTGATACCTAAATGCAGACACGCCACGTAGATCAACATAAGGCTTAGTGGTAGGTGATAAGTGACTGTCACCAGCATAGAGTTGATCATAGCTCCCAGCAAACGCAAACGTCCAGTGCTTAGTAAGCGGAATATACACTTCGCCACTGGCACCTAAGGTCTGATAATTGTTATCTGAACCAATGGCTTCATCGTATACCATGTACTCGGCCGATACTGTGTAGCCCTTCTTGGGGAAGAACATATTATCGCGGGTGTCGTACTCGGCAATGAAGCCTAAACCCGACGTTGTGGTTTTATCCCCTAGGGTATTTTGTAATATCCAATCAACCAAAGGATTAGAAGATGAAATACTCGACTCGGCCCACAACTGCTTAATCCCTAGTAATAATGGCGTATCCGTGACCCTAAACTGCACTTTTTGCATGGCAAACAGTGCCTCTGTTGAGGTATCAAATTGAAGCGGATGCTCTGGAGGCAATAGCCCTTCTAAACGGGTGTATATGTCGAGGTTACCATTGGCCGCACCGCCAACAGCGGTATAGCGAATGCTGTCCTTTAACCAAGAGTGACGATGCCCTGCGAAGGCAAACCATGTGCCATTTGCCGTGCCTCCACCACCGACCAAGGTCATGGCCGCTGGCATAAGCTGGGCACCGCCATCAATAGACTCAAGCGCCTTTTGCCTTCTTAGCTCTTTCTCCTCATCAGTCTCGTGCAAAAAGAGTCCCACGACCCCGCCTCCAGCTCCAACTGCGGGCTCGGTGATCAATACTGGCACAGGCAAAAAACCATAGGCATTTTCAGCAAGGTGATACCCCAAATCAAATTGACCATCTTTCTCATCAAAAAAATAGCTGCTATCGGCAGCGACCTGTGACGATGCCATAAGCAAGGCACAGAAAAGCTTTTTTTTAATCATAGTTGTAACTCATTAAATTGTTTGAAAAGAATTCTGTTCTTCGCCACATGAATGTGGTGCTAAGTTCACAGCAAGCGCAACGCTGCCGAGACGACAATCATCATCAACACACTTGATGTGAGGTAGGAAATCGTGAGCGCGTAAAAAGTATCGCGCTGTCGATACCCAGCCGACATCTCATGTCCCATAGGCTGGCGTCCACCTTTCCATCCCATTAATTCGGCTGGCTGTCTCACTTTGAAAATCCGAAATGCCAGCAGAAATGAGAGCAACTGGGAGATCAACACCACGCAGAAACCTATCAGGGAGGTTTTGACCCCATTGGCCTGTATCGCATCGATCATGTGCGGCCCCAAATAGATACCTGTCACTGCGGTAAACGCCAGTAGCGATAAATTACGCAAGTAACTGCTAGTATTCGCAGGTAATAGCTCCAATGGATTGACCCTGTGACAGGCCCAGCCCACAGCGATACCCGAGACAAGGCTGCTCAGCCCCATGCTGAAATAGAGATACAGGCCGCCGATATCGAGATGCCAGAGGCTAATGAGATAGGCCACCACCAGGCCAACCCCGAAGAGCGCTTGGTTCCCCCCTTGATGTGGGAGAGCCTGGCCAACATCTTGTTTTATGGCCTGTATGTCGTCGGAGCACCCAGTGATCTGCAAGATATCATCGCGGGTTACCACTAGCTCTGGGGTGATCTCCAGGGCCTGATCGTCCCTGAACATGGCCGTGATACATACGGCTCTCAGGCCACCTTGGTTGATCGCCGTTTTAATTTGATGCAGCGACTGGCCGACAAGCTGTCCATGAATCAAAATCAAATGGTTCTCTTCGCTTCGATCAGGTTCAAGATCGCTGGGCAGTTCAGTGCCCAAGAGGTTGTCATCGAAGTAAAACAAGGCATTGTGGCAACCGGTAATCGTAAGCACATCGCCTGCAACAATGGGCGCATCCTCGGCCGGCTTAGCACCGCTGGTGGCCCGCGACAGCGCAAAGAGAGTATCGATAGAGGGCTCATTGAGCTGCGCCAGAGTCTTACCCACGACGGTACTGTCGGCATTAACCTGAAAGACACGTCTGACGATATTACTGTAGGTATCCACAACATGATGTGTCGTCGTATCCCCCAATAAACGTGTCGTGACAGCAGGCAGCAGCCAAGTGATCATCAACACAGGTACCAGCACGCCAAATATGACGGTGGTCATATAGCCTAAATGCACCTGGTGCTGGGCAACCTGCTTAGCCGTTTCCGTCAATCCCGGCAATTGACCTATCACTTCGCTGGCCTCACTGAGAATTTCCGGGTGGACAAAACTTCCAGCCGTCATGCCAATGGCCATGAATAGATTCAGGTCAAACAGCCAACAGGCAAAGGCCAGGGTCAGTATGGCGATCAGGCTCATCGACATACTAGCCACCAATATCGATCTTCGGCGCAGCTTGAGCGTGTTGATGAGACGGTATCCCCCCTGGTACCCCACCAGATACATGAAGATCCCGAAGAAGACCCATCTGATAGATGGCGTAACCTCGCCCCCCAGCAGACCTATTAGCATGCCCACCAGCAAAGTGCCGACTATGCTGCCCAGACGAAACCGACCCAGCCTGAGCTTACCCACCAGAAAACCCATTACCAAGGTAATCAAAATGGCGAAATAGGTGGATAAACTCACAATGTCTTGTAATGCTTCCATTGACTGATCACTTCTAAATCAATAAGTTCTATAATGTGTAAAGGGATTGCCCCTCGATAATTGATAGAGTTTATGCGCAAAGATTAAGCAAAGATAATCACCTATGATGGATCAAATCCTTCATAAGCCGCGAGATGTTGCCTTAAGTGGCATTGTTAACTAAATCGTCTTTAACCATTTTCTGGCCCATTGGCTTATCTCATCCATGGTTCAGATCAAGGCATCCGAAACTCACATTCGGGAACTATCCGAACCTTCCCTGGCATGTTTTTCATACTGTTCTACGTTATTATTTGACTGATTCAATCCATCAAATGCGAGTTAGAACAGTCATGCTGTTCTCCTACAATGATTCGGCAAACCATTTGAGCAATGTACTTACATGTCCCTGATTTAAAAATATCGACGCATCACATCTAATGAGATATAAATGGATACTTATTTACTTCCTGCAATAACCGCTCTGTCAATTATCACTCTAAGTATTATCTTTTTCTCCCGTATAGGAATGGGAACCATCGTGGGTTTTATCGTTGCCGGCATCTTATTAGGCCCCAATACTCCGGGTCCTATTGCTGCAACAAACATTGAAGCAATTCAGAGTATTGCAGACTTTGGTGTGGTGCTATTTCTATTTACCCTTGGCTTAGAGATGAAACCCAAGCAACTTTGGAATATGAAAAAATCTATTGCTATCCAGGGTATTGGGCAAGTATTAATCACATCGGTCATATTTTCATTTCTGGGTACTTTAGTCGGCTTAACATGGGAAGTTGGTTTTGTTATTGGTGCGATATTCTCACAATCCTCTACAGCTGTGGTGATGACACTTCTTGAAGAAAAGAGGCAGCTAAACAGCCCTCATGGTAAAAACATCTTCTCCAATTTGATGGCCCAGGATATGAGTATTGTGCCGATAATGGCATTAATCCCGATGCTAGCTCATCAACAAAATACTCATGACCACTCATTGCTTTATAGTGCTCTGATGGCAATCGGCTTACTGGTTACTATTTTTATCATTGCTCGTTATATATTGCCTTTTTGCTTAAAAATTTGTGTATTTAACGACAACAAAGAAGGTTTCTCGTTATGCCTATATATGACAATTTTTATAACAGTGTGGCTTTCAACCACTGCTGGCATGTCTGAAACATTAGGGGCATTCGTGTTGGGTATGCTGTTATCCACATCTGATTTTAAGTTCATGCTAGAAGAAGTTGTGTCGCCATTTAAAAAAGTATTGATGAGTCTGTTTTTTCTAGCCGTTGGTATGTCGATACAACCAAATATCATTGTTGATGATTTAGGCTATATATTGCTATGGCTATCAGCGGTATTAATAGTTAAAACCTTGGTGTTCATTGTACTGGCTGTGATCGATGGCAAAGGTTTGCCTATCGGAATTAAAACCGGCTTTGCATTAAATCAAGTCGGGGAATTTGCTTTTGTGTTACTGGGCATTGCGACTACCTCAGGGGCGTTAGATACCCATAGTGCAGCGGTAGGTTTTATTATTATCAGTATCAGTATGATCATCACCCCTTTAATGAATAGCCTTGGTAACAAGCTTGTCAAACGCTATTTATCTAGCACAATAACCGACGCTAACAGTACCCCTATATTAGATAATGAGCTCATTATTATTGGTCTAGATGAGGTTGGACGCTTAATTGCTTTATTAGCCGAACACGCAGGTATTAGTTACACCGCTTTTGACAATGACTATGAATGTGTGAAAAGAGGCAAGTCATTGGGATTAAATGCGCATTATGGGGATATTCTTAATCGTGGCATTCAAGATAAAGCTCGTTTAACCGAGGCCAAAGCGGCATTTATTTCGGTTACCAATTCGTCATTACTCAAAGAGATTGCGTTAAAGTTAACCCAATATGAACACTTAGATATTTATGCAAGAACAAATACAAGGGAAGATGAATTATTTTTAAAACAAAATGGGATTAAATATGCTGGTTCCGTTTATATAGAAAGTACCTTGCAAAGAGGTAAAGAGCTATTAGTTAATTTTGGGTTTTCAGAGCAAGACTCCACAACCTTGATTAATAAAATCCATGAAGACATGAAACAAAAAAATGATGACAGTCTAAAATGTCCTAAGGAAGGTACGAATAAGTTCCAGATGTGAGATTCTCATGTCGTGACCTGAACGTACCCAGATGAGCCAGCAACTGACTTTTGCCGACAGTGAGTTTTCCAGTAAACGCCGCCAGACTCGCAAAGAAGTCTTCCTGGGCCGAATGGATGACTTGCTTCCCTGGGACAAATTACTTGGCGGTATCGAGCCTGTATATCCCAAGGCCAGTAACGGTCGCAGGCCCTATCCGCTGGAAACCATTGCTGCATTCACTGCATGCAGCAATGGTACAACCTGAGCGATGAGGCCATGGAAGATGCCCTTTACGAAATCGCCTCCATGCGCCAATTTGCCCTGCTGTCAATGAGCAAAGCCATTCCTGAACGTACCACAATCATGAATTTCAGGCACTTGCTGAAACAACATAAATTGGCTCGCAAGATCTTCAGTACAGTTAATCGCTGGCTGGCAGAGTGTGGCGTTCTGATGACCCAGGGCACCCTGGTGGATGCCACAATAATTCAAGCACCCAGTTCCACCAAAAACAAAGGCAGCAGCCGCGACGAAGATATGCACCAGACTAAGAAAGGTAACCAATGGTACTTCTGCATGAAAGCGCACATCGGGGGGACTCCATAAGTGGCCTGATCCACAGTGATCCGCTCCGGTAAAACAGGACATTCCACTAAGCAGCATTTTTCCGTTCATAGTTTTCTGAACTGACACCGCCAAGTGCACTGTGCCTTTTGGTGCGATTATAATCAACTTTACTAAATTAAGATGATGTGCCAGATTGAATCGCGACTCTTACAATTAATGTTAGCTAGTGCAGGTTATCAACCGCGTTAAGGTAATCCGTTATGCATTTAGAAATCGTTTGTTTAACAATTGCAACTTGCTTTGAATGTTGACTCCACAGTGACACGGGCACATGAATAGCCTCTTTAATCTGATCGGCTTCTATCTCTACCATGTGGTCAGAATAGTACTCTGTGCGAGAAATAGAACGAGGCAGCAGTGCCCACCCCAGTCCCTCTTGCACCAATCTGATGATTAATGTCTGTTGATCGACCACCTCATATTGAGAAGAGAGAATGACTTTTTTTGCCATATCATCATCGAGCATCGACTTGAGTACAAACTGGCGGGTAGATTTCATGGCGGTGTAAGTATCATTTGGCGATAGCTGAGCAAGTTTGCTACTTTCACCAGTAAAGGGGAAAAAGGCCATGCTGCGCATCAACATCGAATCAATGCTGTTAATCAGTTTACTTTCAAAGACATTCACGAGTCCAAAATGAATTGAGCCATCTTGAATGCCTTGTTTGATTTCTGCTTTTGAACGCACCAACAGATTCACCCCCATAGAGGGGAAGTCATTCATTAGCGCTTTACGTATTGCCGTCAGTACCTGCTGAGGAATGAAGCTAGCATAAGCAATGGTTACCGACTCCAAACCACCGTAACTTAAACTCAACGCCATACGGTCAAAGGTTCGAGTTTGCTCTATGGCTTGTTTCGCATAGTGATAAAGCAAAGTCGCATCTTGTGTGGGTTCAACCGTTCGGCCAATCCTTTCAAACAAGGTAATGGCGAGCTGATCTTCAAGGTTAGTGATCACCTGCCCAATTGTGGTGCGATGCTTATCCAGTTTAACGGCCGCTTTACTAAATGCTTTTAGCTCGTAAACAGTAACAAAAGCAAGAAGTTGCTCTAAACTAAAGTTCATCAATCTACTCCCTTGAAATGCCCAACACACCAGCAACCCCAATAAGGTCTGATAATTGGACTAAGTTAACATATCCCACCGAGTTTGTTCATTTAATTTGATGGGTTTAATCCATCAAACACGATTATCACTTCGCATCCAACTCCACTAACATCTCAAGTCTAGAGAAGAAAGCTTACCTTTAACTCCAGGTAAAACATCGCTGTCACTACATAAGGCTAACTACAGATGAACATCATGCCCCACGAAATAGCATTAGGTGATGTCTATTTCCCGCCCTTATTGCTTGTTGGCATAATGGCGTACCTTCTTGCCAACGTTTTTACAACGATTGCTGTCAAGCTCGGCTGGCACAAATATATTGTGGCGCCAGCGCTTACAGAGCTAGCCATCACCATCATTTTCGTTGGCGTAATTAGTCAGTTTATTTCCGTTTTCTAAATAGGTATCAAAATGTTAAAAAAATACTTTCTCACACTGCTAATCGTGACAGCCGCGAGTGCGATTCTGTATAGCCAATATCAGACATATATGAAAAACCCTTGGACCAGAGATGGACAAATCCGTGCCCATGTTATTCAGATCACCCCTAGAGTCACCGGCCAAATCATCAAGATGCAGGTTGAGGACAATACCCAAGTCAAGCGCGGTGATCTCTTGTTTGAAATTGACCCGAGTATTTACCAAGTCAATCTAAGCAAAGCTATTGCCAGCGAAAAGCAAGCGGCAACATTACTCGAAAAAGCGAAAAATGAAGCGCATCGAGCAGTGAATCTTGAAAAACTGACCCCTGGTGCACAATCAGAGTTAACCCTCAACAACCTGCAAAACGCCATTGAAACGGCCAAGGCCAACCAATTAATGGCCAAGGCACAAGTTGAGGAAGCCGAATTAAATTTGCAATACACCCAAGTGACCGCACCCACCGATGGTTATATTACTAATCTCAACTACCGAGTCGGCTCGCAAGTGATCGCCAACAGCCCTGTAGTAGCTTTAATCGACGAAACTAGTTTTTGGATTGAAGGTTTCTTCAAAGAAACTGATCTCAAGGATGTCAGCATCAATAACCTGGCGCAGGTTACCCTGCTAATGCACGACAGCGAAATGCTACAGGGCAAAGTGCAGAGTATTGGTTACGGCATTGCTAAAGCTGACGGCAGTACCGGCAATGCCTTGCTGCCTAATGTTAATCCTAGCTTTCAATGGATAAGACTTGCTCAGCGCATACCTGTAAAGATAAAACTCGATAGCCTCCCCCAAGGACTTCAGTTGCGGATCGGTATGACAGCATCAGTAAAAATCGTAAAGCACTAAAGTGAAACTGTCATGCTCAGTCCATCAATAAAAGAATCCATTAAAGTCTCGATCTCTGTCGGTATCACCATCGCTTTGGCATTGTATTTTCAGTGGGACAAACCCTATTGGGCGGCCATTACCGTCATTGCGATTTCGGCAACTGAAACCTTTGGCCATGGCGTACAACAGGGCAAGCTACGCATATTGGGCACGGTCGCAGGCATCCTCTACGCCTTACTGCTAATCAGTCTGTTTTCTCAAGACCATTTGTTATTCATCGGTTTTTTCCACCTATTTTTAGCTGGGTGTGTCTTCTTTAGCGACAACAAGCGCTACGGCTATGCCTTTACAATGGCATTTACCGTATTTGCGATTGTTGCCATGTTGGGGGGCACTAATGGCAACGCCTCATTTGATATCGCTATACTAAGAATTCAAGAAACTATGCTGGGTGTCTTAGTCTACTCGATTGTCTATCGCTTGCTTTGGCCATCCAGCACCGAATCATTGTTTTTTGATTCTCTTAAAACTGTGACTAGTCAGTTTGATTTGGCGACATCAGCCATAGAAAAGGCATTGCTCGGTGAATATAAGATAGATAGAGAATCTGACATATTTGATAGTCAACGTCATATCAATAAACTCAGAGAAATACTCGCACTGCCTGTCGCGATTCATTATCGTTTGCGCCACGAAAAGACCAAATGGCAAATCGTTGTTGAAGCATGTGAAGCGATGCAAGCTAACATGACTCTGATTGTTGCTGAGATTGACAATGAAGTGGATAAACAGACAATCGTGAACAAACTTATCCAATTCAAGCATGAACTGATATTACTTGAAGCCGCACTCAAGGATGAAAAAATCCAAACCCAAGCATTAGCACTTTATTGGTCTCAATATACTGAAAATAAGGCCGCTGCAGATAAAACTATTAATGCTAAACAGCTCCGACTCAGATTAAACAACACATTGACTGCAACTGCTATCTCGTTAACTTGTTTCGGCTTATGGATCTATTTTTCGATACCTGGTGGGCCTATTTTTCCGCTAGTGGGTGCTGTGCTAGCCAACGTCACCGTGCATATGCCTGACAGTCTTATTCGGCAAGCTAAATTAGCCTGTCTAGCATGGGGAGTGTTATTTCTTGCTGAGTATTGTTTAGTACTAACGGCGCTCACAGAGCTCTGGCAGCTTATTGCCTTTTATATGGTAAACATGCTGTTGATATATGGACTGTGTGGCAAACCGTCATTGGCTGTGCAACGAATATTAGGCGGAAACCTGCTGCTTATCATGACCATGAATGCGTTACATAGCGCTCCACAGTTCGAAATAATAACGCCGCTATTCATGCTAACCATGATGGTGATCAGCTTGTCCGTGGCACGTTTTTACACACGCTTACTCCACATTAAGGCAAAGTAAATGAACGGAAACAGGCGATAAATAAAAAAGACGTCTCTGCGCGGGCTGAAGTCCGCAAAAACATTTCGATGGCCTCATACACCACCAAAAATGTTCAACTCTTAGAGAAAATAAGGCACAAACAGTAGGCAATTTTTTGTCTACTGTTTGTAAAGCAGATAATCAAATGAATAACTCCAAAGGGAAATACAAATTAAATTACAAATAAAAAACAATAACTTAAGAATAACTCTTTGACTTTTCCCTCTTCCATCAATTGAAGGGTTTCATCCTTCATAGGCGATTACTTAATTTTTACATCTGCTCATAAAATACCCTCGTTGAAGCGATATGACGACATATATCTGCAGCGTATATAACCCACAATGGGTCGAAAACGTTAACGCCATAGCGTGGCAAACTTTAAGGGTAACAACAATGACGAAAATGCACTCTCTCTCAGTTAGCAAAACCTCTATCGGCAAGACAATGCTTAAAGCGATTCCACTAACATTAGCCTTGGCATTTGCTCATGCTGCTTACGCAGATGAAATACAATTTGTCACCCAAGCACCAAGCGTAGCGCAGCAAAATGCCTTCGAACGCTACGGTATCTCTGACGAGATCCTCAAACTGGGTTTGAGTTCGCTCTCCCATGGTGATCAACTTGTTGAACATGTCCAACGTCGATTTGACGTCGGCGGTGAGGTGACAGAATCAGACGTTTTTTTAGTACAAAGCACTGACCGTAATGGTAATATCGATCTGAGAATTAAGTACGATGAGAGCAAGCTTGATTCAAAAGAAGATGTGATCGGCAATATCGAAAAAATAACCAAAATCGAGTATCGCCTAAAAAACTACTTAGAGAGCTTTGATAAGTCTTCAGTGATAGTGAATGAGCTATCACCAGAGGTGGTTGAAATTAGCTTTAACTACTCTAAATACGGGCTACCTCAAGACATCGCATACTTTAGATTTATGCGAGTAAAGCTAACAGTGATTAACGGTAGCGCAACTCAGATGGAGATCACCAACGCTAAGCCCTATGACTATGAAGGTTATCGCGTAGAGCAATACTCACAAAAAATTGAGTTTACCACGCTGGCCAACGGTAAAACCGTCATAGAAAGTAAGCAAATTGAAGCCACGGGAAATAAAGGCCAACGCGCTGTAAACTATAGCTCCACAATTAGGCCCGTTGCCTTTTATGACGACGAGTTAGGCACCATCGTCATAGATCAAGGCCTGCTCTCAACCGTTTCCGACCCACGCATTCGTGAAGAGAAGGTTGATCTGGACAGACTGTTCCCAATACTGGGTGATTTAGTGCGCCAGCAAGGCATTGATGTGCCGCTACCATATGGATTTTCAGTGGCTTACCGTAATCAAGATATGAATGTGGGCTTCGACAGCTTTGACATTATGGGGCTTAACCTAGACGAGTTTTTTGATCCATCAAGTTCATTTGGTACCGTCAGTGCAGAAAGCTACACATTAAGAGCCGATATCAATATCCTTCCCTTTTGGAACGTTTATGGCGTGGTGGGTAAGGTCAATGTCGATGCCGTAGTCGATGCACAATATACCGGCAAGATGAAAGACGTTTTCGAAGATAAATTAGGAGTCGTTGGCGGTAAGCTGGCATGTAGTGCAGTTGCTGGTGCAGGGGTTGATTTGTGCTCTCCTGGAGAAGTCAGCGTACCACTACACCTAGACTACGATGTGGCCGGAATAGGCACAACCCTTTCTGTTGGTTACAAAGAGTTTTTTGCATCCGTTACCGCTACGTATAGTGCAACACGTCTTGAGGGACAAGACAACTGGGGCGATGGTATTTTAACTATACAGCCTATGTTAGGTTATCAATTTCTTGATTCTCGAGCACAAGTCTTTGTCGGCGCTGAGTACCAAGGGCTGAAAGCGACAATGAGTGGAAACCTAGGCTATATCGACGCATTAGGTCGAGATTTTACTTATGACGTTGGCGTAGAACTTGAACAATGGGCTTACTTGGTCGGCTTTAACAAACAAATAGGCAGAAACTACAATATTACCGCCCTTTATAATAAAGGAGAAACCAGAAGCTCATTCACGATAAACTTCGGCTATCGCTTCTAAGTGAATATCAACAGTCATTGCCACTAAAAGACCCAACCTAATCCGTTGGTTTTTTTTGCCTAAAACATCAAGTTATCACTTAGCGTGCTTATCATCCATCATTAGTGATTTAGCTAAGCGAAATTACTAGCATAAACTAGCGATATAGCTCGCGAAGTCAACCCGCTAACACAGTAAGCGTGGACAAACCCGATAGCAAACTTAATATCGTGTTGTCATTAACCCTGATGGGGCTATAAATACTAAGTGTAATTAGCCAAGATTAAACTATTGAATCATCAATTAAGGAAAGCATTACTCATGAAAAAATTATCTTCATTTATGAAAAAAGCTTCTGTGATAGGCCTAGGGTTACTCTCTCCATTTGTTATGGCTGCAAACTATGACGTTGTAATCTTAAATGGTCGAGTTATTGATCCAGAAACTAACTTTGACGCCATCGCTAACGTGGGGATCAAAGACAACAAGATCATATCTGTCACCACCGATAAAATCACAGGCAGCCAAATCATCGATGCGACGGGCAAGGTTGTTGCGCCAGGATTTATCGACGTGCATGCTCATGGGCAGAATATAGGTGATTACAGAATGCAGGCGATGCAAGGTGTAACCACTATGCTTGAGCTTGAATCAGGCGTATTACCGATTAGTGATTGGTATGCCACTCAAGGGGAAAAAGGCTTGCCACTTAACTATGGCGCAGCTGCTGGCTGGACCTATGCCCGTATCGCAACCTTTAGCGACACCAAACCTGAAGCAACTGCCGGTTATTTCCAAGCAGCCCAGTCACGTAATGATTGGAAAATGGATATTGCTACGCCTGAACAAGAAAGTAAGATCATGAAGTTAATTGAACAAGGTCTTGATGAAGGCGGCCTCGGCATAGGAATTAACGCAGGTTACGCACCAGGCCATGGCCAAAAAGAGTATTATTCACTGGCTGAGTTGGCCGCAGAGCGTGATGTAGCCACATTTACTCATGTACGCTATGCAAGTAATGCGGAACCACAAAGCTCTTTTGAGGCAGTAAAAGAGCTGGTTGGTAATGCCGCCATTACTGGCGCACATATGCATCTTTGCCACATAAACAGCACCTCATTGAAAGATATCGACACCATCCTACCTATGGTCAATAAGGCACAGGAACAAGGCATAAATGTCACCGTTGGTGCTTACCCTTGGGGCGCTGCGAGTACGGTCGTAGGCGCAGCGATGTTTAGTGGCGAAGGCTGGCGTGAGCGCATGGGCTCAACAGCTGAAAACTTTCAGCTGGGCAAGGAGCGTATGACAGAAGAGCAACTTGCCGACTATCAAGCAAACAAGCCTGGAACCTTTATTGTTTGGCACTTTTTAGATGAGAGTAACCCTGCAGATTTGGCGAAGCTAGACGCATCGATCCTCAACCCAAATGTGTTAATTGAGTCTGATGAGATGTTCTGGATGCACATGGACGAAGAGGGTCATATTGACAACTATGCAGGTGATGAATGGCCACTACCAACAGATCTGTTCTCTCATCCTCGTTCAAACGGTACATTTGCCAAAGTACTAAGAATGTATGTGCGTGAACGCGGATTATTAAGCATGACTGAAGCGTTGCGTAAAATGACCTTAATGCCAGCGCGATTGATTGAAGATTTTGCCCCACAAATGAAATATAAAGGCCGCATTCAGCCTAATATGGATGCTGATATTGTGGTATTTGACCCTGACACTATCGCCGATGTCGGTACCTACCAAGATCCAAACCACCCAGCAGTGGGCGTTCATTGGTTACTTGTTAATGGTAAAGTCGTGGTGAATAACACAGAGCTAGACACCAGTGTCAAAGCGGGTAAACCTATTCGCCGCGAACAGAAAAAATAGGACTTTTCATAATAAGCGCAATACTTGTTATTGCGCTTATTTATGGCGAAAAAAGCTGTCCGTTTATCCGCATTGAATCGGCAATCAGCCTAAAGGTATAATTAACACTTTACACCCAAACTTGGTCAAACACGCGATACATATTACCTCCCAAAAACTTGCCGCAGTCTGCTTCTGAATACCCGTTTTCAAGCATCTTATCAATTAACGCTGCAACAATTTGATATGGCGCTGGTGTAGGGAACCCTTTTGCCCCAACAGCGGCACTGTAGCCTCCATCTGGGAATACTTTTTGCCCCATTGGGGTTTGAATAATCGACGCTGTAAAATTGATGTTAGGTATATAGTCCGAACCGAAGCCAACATGGTCTATCCCTACTAAATTAACCATATAATCAATATGCTGGAATAATGTATCAGTCGTCAATATATCTGGGTTCGACGTATCCATAAAGGCTGCAACCATATTTATTGAACAAACCCCACCTGTTGCAGCAACTCCTTTAATAACGGCATCGGTAAGGCTCCTCTGATAGTCAGCAATAGCCTTGGCTCCTGAATGTGAAGATATAACAGGCTGACGACTGCGTTCAATTGCATCAAGGGAAGTACGCTCACCAGTGTGGCTTACATCCACCAGCATACCGTAGCGATTATAGGCATCGACTAACTTCTTACCATAAGCGGTGAGTCCTCGATTTTCAATTTCGAAGCAACCATCACCCACATCATTACGCTGATTATATGCTAGGAGGCAGTAACCATATCCCATCTCTCGCCAGAGGCCTACACGGTCAACATCACCGCCAAATATTTGCGTTCCTTGGTGAGTGAAGTAAATACCAAGTTTATTCTGCCGGTGCGCTTCATCAATATCTTTGGTTGTACGAATCAACATGTAATTATCGGGGCGCTCTTTCATTTTACTGAGATAGAACTGAGCCCCCTTCATAATCCCTTCAACAGACGCATCCAATGAATCCGCAGATGGACACGCTGCAAGAACGTTGAAACCTGCGGCTTTGCATTTGTCCATTTCATCATGGAATTCAGGAGCTTTTGGGGATGACCATTGAGAGGGCCAAAGACCAGAGAATAAAGTGTCAATAGCCATGGAATCACGTACGATTTTTCTTGCACATTCTGAGGCTGGGTATTGATGAGTTCTTTGTGGAATTTTAGAGTAATCCTTTATCTCAAAGTCTGGCAGTTTAGGAGATGAACCAGCTTTAGGTTGGTCTGTCGCATTGACAATACTACTAGGTAATATCATTGCCGCTGCACCGCCTATAGCGGCACCGACAGAGGTTTTAAGCATCGATCGGCGGCTTAATTCGCGCCCTTTCCCTGTCCCAATCGAGTCACTTGCCACATGACCTTCGACTAAGTCCACTTGTTGAGTCATTTTGTCCATATGTTTTACCTTCCTTTTTAGATCAAAAAATAAACGACAAAAAGTTAGAGTATTCATAGGTCGGCAAACACACTCAAAGCCGTCTAGTAAATAATTTTAGAAGTTCTGCACGTTTCGTCGCCAATAAATAAAATATACCTTCCCCCAGGCCAAAAGCGTGAGCACGATCACATGATTAGCGTATTGCGAATACTGACTCATACAAGGCTGTTGATTAAAAACTAATTATAATTTCAGCCCCTAAAGGTATTAGCGAGTTAGGCAACTTGCTTCCTAAATAGCGTTCCTAGTTCTATGACTTCGTTCATTGCTTTTACAGCAACCAAAATTTCATCTACTTGTGGATAGTAACTTGCCGCTCATAGTCACTCTTAAGCGTTTCCCGTTTCCATGCTTACAGATTTGTCCATTTACAGTTTTTCATAACGACCTTGGAGGCTCAAACTATCGGCAAAAAGTTCACACTATTAAGCTAACAAGGTTGTACTTAGCACCTATTTCGGACGCAAAAAAGCCAGTTGAACAATTCAACTGGCTTAAGATCGGGAAAGATTGAGTAGTCTTTAAAAGTAAGCTTTAAAGAAGAACCAGGCCGCAGTGTCATTGATATCAATTTTTTCTGAACTAGACTTCATCGTGCTCACGGTATTTTCAAGCTTAAATTGGCCCCATTTAGACTTATCTTGAGACAAGGGAGTACCAAACGTTATCGATGTTTTCAAAGTATTGTCTTCAATGCTACCACCTAAATAGGTGTATTCCGGACTAAACATGATATAGGTACCATCATCACCTGTTTTCCATGAGAAGTAAGCCGCCGCCATACCACCAACAATATCGGTATCACTTTCTCCCATGGCATTAGCAAAATCCTCATCATATGAACCTGCTAATACCCCGCCACGAACAAAAATATTCAGCGACTCTGCTGGGGTGGTAAACATTACAATGCCACCAACCGCAGCAGTAGTAAACTGTTGATTATCGATGATATCAAGTGATGCCGCGACACGTGGAGTCACCGCATTATCAATGTTAAACACATGAAAATACTGGATACGACTATCATTATAGTCACCCTCCTTATTCATTGTTCCTTCGATAGTGCCCATCGCCATCTGTCCATTATCAAGTGTATAGGCTAGTGAGCCCGATAGCTTAACGTCCCCCTTATTATTCACACCAACATAGGCAGATGTTGATGCTTTTGTTAAATCAGAAGGATCAACATCGTGAACTTGTTCCTGCGCAAAAACATTAGCAGTCAACGCAAGGCCGAGTGTCGTGGCTAAGATAGTTTTAGTAAGTGATGACATGATTTGTAGCTCCGTAAAAATGGGTTTAAGTCAATAACTGGAGCCAGTTTACGGTGAGTTTAAACTAACAATAACCCTCATTTGACGGGTCAAACCATTCAAATGGCAAAGCTCTTATCAGGCCGTTTGTAAAGTGAAGTGAATTACGCGATGAAAACGTTAGGTAAAATTGTCTATTAGTAGATTTAACAACCTCTTTCTCAGCAGTGAAGTGCATTGAACTGAATGCCCTTTCTTTTTCGCAGGACTCAACCCTCTATATGCGATTGTAAAGTGAATGACTTAATCATTACCATTTCTGTTCATGCCACTTCTATCCATACCAAAGTTGCCATCATTAATGACCACGCACTGAGTACCAGCCATGAAAGTTAAAAATGAAACGCCTTTACAGCAGGATGACATTTTATCGTTTGCAGATAAATTACATCAATCAGGTTGTGCCCCCTACGCCGTTGCCCAATACACTAAGGCTTATGCCAACGAACATGGTGTGGCGATCGCTATCGATGTCACTCCAACCAAAATGGTGACGGTATTTGAGCAACCAACCCAAAAAGTGGTGATGCAAGATAAAAATCCACCTTCGGTAAATTTACGGAAATTGATAACAACATTAAAAAATCAAAAGGCTGATGGAATTGCTAAAGGTGCTGATAAGTATTCCAAACTGGCCCTCTGTATCGCCAATATGTTACTGCCACCAACCTATCTAATGTTGGTTGGCAGTACTTATCTTGCCGTCGGCATTGCCTTCATGTTAGGGCTACTAGCCTGGCTTTCACAGGTAGTGTTAACGGGTGAACGTGCGATTCTGATTGAGTTTTTAGTCGCGTTAGTGTCAAGCTTTGTGGTTGGGGGTTTAGCTTCTCATTTTCCCGAGCTACCCGTGTTAGCCCTATGCATCTCATCAATAGTCCTGTTTATACCAGGGCTTACCGTAACCAATGCCCTTGCAAGCCTAACATTAAATGACTTTCGTTCAGGCATAGAACTCTTGGCGCAAAGTACACTCATCGTCATAAAAATCTTTATCGGCGTCGTATTGGGTTTGAGCCTATCGACTCAACTCTTCGGCAGCACAACAGCTGCCCCCTTTGTTAATGAAATCCCTTTAAGTCTGCATATCCTAGCTTTAATCGGCATATCTGTCGCAATTGGCGTCATCTTTAATGCCAGCGCGAAGGATATTGTGATCGGGTTACCCGCAGCGGCAATTGGCATGTGGGGCCCTCATTGGTTTACCTCTGACTGGGTAGTAGGGACGTGGATAAGCACTATGCTTATTACCCTATACGGACTCGCTGCGGGAAGAATACGCAATGTTCCCGCGCTGGTATATATCATCCAAGGGATCATTATCTTAGTACCGGGAAGTCGAATAATTGTTGGAGCGAGTGAGTCTTTCTTTGCTACCGCAATCTTACCGATCCCAAGCATAGGACTATCAGCATTACTGATGTTTTGCGCCATTATGGCGGGCCAAATCATCATATATTCTATCTTTAATAACCGATTTATCTTTACCCATAAAGATCGCTAGCATTTATGAATTAACGCACAACGAATCAACAAAAACTAGAGAGCATCAGCTCATTTTCCAAACGGGATTTCACCTTCTCGCTATGCGTTGAGAGGGTTTCATCCTTCATCGGCGATTATTCCATGGTCAAAAAAACAACTAAAATGGCGTCATAAATTGAAGTGTTCCCTGACATATATCCCCACTCGACTTAAAACCAGTGGAGGCAAGTGAGTCAGCACTCAATGCCAAATGAACCGAACTATGGAGTCTATTATGACGATGTTTTATCGCTCGGCCCTCGCTGTACTTGTTTCGTTATCTTTAGCTGCGTGTGGCGGTAGTGATGACAATTCAGAAGTCACCAACCCCGATCCCGCACCAGAGATACCTGCACCAGTTGAGCCCTTGCCAACGGAGCAGGTAGCGTTGCAGATAGGTGATAACACCCTGCAAGCACTGCGTGAATCCGTTGTCGTCAATGATATTGATGGTGCACCTGCTCGTGTCGAACTTGAGGTGTTTAAAGGACTTCCCTATGCCAATGCAGCACGCTTTGTTCACAGTGAACTCGCAACATTGGCCACGGTCAGTGATGCCACATCATTCGGCAATGCCTGCCCGCAAAACCGAACAACTATTCAGGCGCAATCGGAAGATTGCCTCAACCTCAATATTTGGCGTCCTGAAAATACCACAGCATCGGAATCATTACCCGTATACGTGTTTATTCACGGCGGCGATTTTGAAGTGGGTTCAGGTTCAGACCCTTTAGTGCAAGGTGACAATGTGGTGGCGCAGGGCGCAATAGATGGCAAGCCATTTATCGCAGTGACCATCAACTACCGTCTCGGTATTTTGGGCAGCTATTGGCAGGATGGCAGCAAGACACCTGAAGGCGGTAATTTTGGCTTGGGCGATCAAAAACGTGCACTGCAATGGGTAAATGAAAACATCGACTTGTTTGGCGGCAACCCTAATAACGTGACGCTTATCGGCCAAGGCGCTGGCGCAATGTCTGTGGGGATATTGCAACAGAGCCAAACTCAAGACAATATCACTGGTAGTTTTTTCCAGCGCGCGATCATGCAAAGCAACCCTTATGGATTTGATTATAAATCCTATGGCCAGGCACAGACCTTTAACGGCAAGTTGGCCCAATACAATACAGAACTGTACCAAACAGAAAGCCTAGCTGAGCTCAGTCTGACTGAACTGCTGGCCGTTCAATCTAAAGCAACTGGACTTGTATCAACGGTCGGCACCTGGTCTGGCATAGACTGCATCGATACCGATAATTTGGTTGGCAGTGGCCTGTGTTTCGCCAATAAACTAGACAGCGAGATAACACCACAGCACCATCTGAAACCATTTGCGCCCTACATAGAGTACCGTGCCAAGGCGTTCCTGAAACCTGAAATTAGCGGCTACCACCTGACCACTCAGCCCGCGCAAACCGAGTACACAGTACCTACGGTAGTCGGTTTTAACAGTGATGATGGCGCCACCACCAGCTTTTTGCCTAGCCTAACCTCTTTAATCCCAACCATCATTGAGTTAATCAAAGAGATGAATGAGGCACCAGAGGGGATCGAGCCATCAGCACAGGCTATTCAAACCTGGTTGGCTTCGCAAGACAACTTGGCTCAACTTGGGCAGCGCCTGATGCAGCTGACACCTGCGCAAGTTGCCGCACAGGTAGACCTTGGCGATATGTTGCCAGGTAGCGCCTACGAGGCCATAGTTAAATTCTTCTTTGGACTAGGCAATAGTGAGCTGGCCAACAAGTTACTTGCACTGACCGATTACGCCCCTAACGACGAGAGTGAACTCTCAGGCGCCACCGCCAACATGGCGCAATTTAGGCAGTTAGCCAATGACATGCTGTTCAGTGGTCCAGCACACGTTAAGGCAAAACAAACCAGTGATAACGGCTTGGTTGCGGCCACCCTATATCAATTTGACTATAAGCCAAGTTTCAATAGTTGGACCGTGTACAACGAAGGGGAAACCATCTACCCAGGGGATCTATTTAAGTCCGTAAGCTGTATGGGCAAGATATGCAGTGGTGCAGAGTTGCCATTCATCTTCAATAAGCCATACAACCTAGCTGGGAGCCACGTAAAGCCAAGCAGCAAAGATCAACAACTGATGAACACTCTGTCACGCATCTGGTTCAGCGACGAGCTATTCGCCGACTATCAATACGATACAGCCACTGACAAGGTACTAACTATCAAGGTCGACGCTCAAATCACCCCTATCACCGACTGGGATGCTCAGCAAAATAACGCTCAAGATCCCGAACTAAGAGGCGGTCGTCTGAGCGGTCTGGAAGACTTAGGCCTGATCATGAGTTACTTCGATAAGTAAGCCTTGAATCCCCCGTCCCCAAGGCCGACTGGTTAACCGCTAGCCGGCCTTTTTCTCAACGAGGTACTCAACCTATGAGTAGACTTCCCCTAAGCCGCCAATTGATGGCGTTACTGCTATGCCTTTACAGCCTGGTGCTCACCGGGTGTGCCGGCAGCTACCCTGAGGTCGAGCCCGGCTTTGAATCGAATTGGCAGGCTCAGCCCCATCAGGCACAGGTATATCTGATCTCCAGCGCGAGCGAGGCGTTGGCGCGTCGCATAGAGGCTGTTCGCCAAGCACAGCACAGTATCGACATCACCTACTTCTCTTGGAATAAAGATCTCTCCGGCCTGATGCTGCTCAATGAGTTGAAACTGGCGGCGGATAGAGGCGTTCAGGTACACATCGTCTTAGATGATCTCCTGGTTTTCAACGAAACCTGGCTGGCTGGCTGAATTAGGCCAACATGAGAAGATGGAGATCCGCATCTTTAATCCCTTCAACTCCCGTAAGACAGGTTGGCTAGGTCGCAGTATCGACTTTGAACGCCATAGGGCGCAGCTGGACAATCGACTCCATGAAAAGTATTTCAATGTCGATGGTCAGTTGATGATCTTAGGTGGACGCAATATTGGTGATGACTATTTTGGTTACAGTCAAGACGCTAACTTTTTCGACTTAGACGTGGTATTTAAAGGCTATATTATTCAAGCATTTATTGGTAATTATCAGCAGTTGTGGAACAGTGAGCTGCTGACACCGGTTACAGCGCTGATTAAGACAAAAGAAGCTGGTACTTACCGCCAATTTAATCAGGCATTAGAGCGTGCCCAAACGAAACATTCTCAAGTAGCCGAGGCAATTGCGAGCTCGCTAACCTCTCTGTCTGCGATGAGTTTTATCGATGCTGAGGTGACACCTGT
This sequence comes from Shewanella sp. 10N.286.45.A1, assembly GCF_041470405.1. Taxonomy (NCBI): domain Bacteria; kingdom Pseudomonadati; phylum Pseudomonadota; class Gammaproteobacteria; order Alteromonadales; family Shewanellaceae; genus Shewanella; species Shewanella sp. 10N.286.45.A1. The sequence goes on along the minus strand of NZ_JBFRMK010000049.1, from coordinate 57,950 downwards.
TTTCGACTCGCTAGATAAGGTAAAAGACAATAAACCTTATTTCAGAACTCGAGTAGAGCGCCTAATGGAGGAACCGATAAATAATGCAAATAAGGCGGTCATTTCAAGTCCTTACTTAATTCCAGGTCAAAGTAAGTACAAGATTATTGAGACTCTGACGCAACATAATGCGGCGGTGACACTGATCACCAACTCATCTGCGTCAAATGATTCTGCCTTTGTGCCTGCCGACTTTGAAGAATATTGTCCGATATTAATGAAGATGGGCGTAAATCTGTGTGAATTTAGAGATGATGCCTATGCAAAGGACCATCTTTATCATGTCGATACTTACTACCACAATAGGACTTTCATTTTGACGATAAGATCTCCTATATAGGCTCATCCAATTTTGCCCCTCGCTCTGACTTTCTCAATATTGAATTTGGGATTGTGATTGAAAGCGAAGCCTTTGCCAAGATACTCAACACCTATTTATTGGGCACACAAGAGTACAACTATTGGCATGTCACTCAACAGTCTGACGGCAGTATTCGTTGGCAGTCCGCTGATGAGAGCCTCGACACTAATCCTAATTATGGGGATTGGTACAAACTGCCAGACTAGCTTATCAGGCAGGTGGATGGTGGAGCGGAACTCTAAACAGAAACGGTAATGAACAGGAGCGGTTATTGATACCGCTCTTTTTTATGTCTGGATGTTTAGTAGCGGGAGGGGTTTAGCATTTAAGCATCATCTAATATCAAAAAAGCCCACTAGTTGCGGGCTTAACTAAAGTCGCTCATGTTATTTGTATTCGATAACCCGAGCGACGTAATTAAAGTCTCCTGAGTCGCCATGGTAATCTCGATATAGGTCAACCGAGAAAAATACGGGCTTATCTTGCTCAATACGATCCGCAATTTTACGGCTCAGCACATCAATATCTGTTTCACCATAAACATAGAACTTGCTCGCTTTTTCAAGTTGAAGATCTCGGGCCTGGTGCCTATTGATATAGATTTCACTAAACATCTCTTTAATAAAACCTCTATATTCAATTAGCTCAAAACTGGCATCTTCATCGATGGTGATAAAGAATTCTGTCTCCTCAGTAACCGACACTAGCTGCTCCATCTCTTGATCCACCTGCGCCGCTTCGCGCTGATCTAATGTATTCGCTGAGGCATTCGCAGCTAAAGCAAGCAGTGTTAGGGTGACAAGTGTTTTCTTCATATTACTACCTCTTGGTAAGTTTAAGGAACTTCAGTTGACCAAAGCTCAGTGGATGTAGCTTTGCTATAGCCATGCTGGTACAAGGCTTTCATATACTGTAAGTCGAACATATCTTTGGTCGATTTAGGTGCGTTAAACTCATCATCCATATAAGTAAATGAAAGTTCTAAGCCACTATTTTTACTGAAATAAAGCATTCTATACAGGTCACCTTTAGCTTGTTGAATCGTCATACTGCCAAGACTTCTACTTAATAAATCAACGCCCTTATCCTCAGTTGCCTGATAGGGAACTTTTAACATGCCATTACGAATAACATGTACCTGTGGCGTCGTCGTTAAACCCAAAGCCTCATTGATCTTGCCGTAATCAACATTGACTACTTCGAAAAACATTTGCACCGTAAGTCCGCCATCAACATGAAGCTCTTCTAGGGTCTTGTCACCTTGGTTAACCTCAATAAATTGTGGCGGAAACACCCCAGGTATTGATGAACTAGCTGCCAGAATTTGATGAATAAGAGTAACCTTGTTCGGTAGATCACTCTCGGCGATGCGACCAAGGTTCCAAACGACCAGCTCTTCAGAGTCAAAATGGGTGCTGCCAATAAATAACCGACGACCAGACTGATGCTGTACAGCAATCTGCTCAATCATTTCTGCCGTGTAGACGCTCTGGATGAATTCATACATCTTTTGTCCATCGGTAAATGCATCCTTAATCAACGCATTGAGAAAATTACGCTTACCTAAGATAAGATCGTCATTGAGACTCAACATGACGTTTTTCAAACGCGGGATTTCTTCCCCACCCACAAATACAAATGGCGCCATCAGTGAGCCAGCACTAATGCCAGTAACAATGCTGTACTCCTGCAATTGATTGCTGTCGTACAAACCGTTAATGATTCCGGCGCCAAATGCTCCGTTAGCCCCGCCGCCAGACAAAGCGAGAATATTAAGCCGTTCGCCTTTTACACTAAGCGGTGTTGTCCCATCCAGCTCATTGAATAGAAAGTCCGATGCATCATCAGCCCAAACTCGATAGGGTTCAGCAGCTGAATCTGTTGTGCTGGACTCAACCGTTACCGCTCGGTAATTATCTTTGGTTACTCGGTTTTCAAGGGGGTGTATTGAACTACACGCCACAAGAAACAGCGACAAAAACATCACCATAGATAAAGACTTTGTGTGACCCATTACTATCTCCAAATGACTTATCACCACTGTCTGACAGTGATACTGAAAACAACGGACAACAGCCTTATGTCCAACTGATAAAATGCTGCTAGTGGTATTACCCTCACCAGCACTGCAACATTCTTGATTGTGGGTATTTTATACAGATAATTGAGAAGCCATTAATCGCATATGAAGGGTTAAACCCTACAATCACAACTCGACTATTTCATCAGGAAAGCTTCACGGTGTTCGAAGGGTTTGATCCTTCAAAATGAATGTGGGTGATAGCTATGGCTCAGGTACATTAACCTTGTCCGATCCGTTTTAATCTATAGGTCAATTATGAGCAGAAAAAAATTATTATTGAGTGCTGCACTACTTATATCTGTGTCGGCTTACACCCAAGCCAACATCATTGTCGACAGCAAAAATGTCGACCCCCAGCAATATCACGCCGATATGTATGAGTGTGAACAGTTAAGCCAGCAAGTTGAACCACAGTCGTCCAATTCGCTAGGTCATGACATACTAAAGTCAACAGCTAAGGGGGCGGCCATCGGCGCCGCTGGCGGTGCAATATCGGGGGGCAGTGGCTCTAACGGTGCCAAAGCGGGGGCGGGAATAGGTTTGATTGGCGGGGCATTAAAGCATGGTGCAGAGAAACGTCGAGCCGAACAAAGCTTCGATGCTCAGACCCAAAATGTTATGCGTAACTGCATGGTCGGTCGCGGCTATACGGTACTCAACTAACCATTTTGCTTAACATTACAGCAATTGCTATAAGCTCAAATATAAAAATGCCGCGACTTTATCGCGGCATTTTTTAAGCACTGAATCCCCCCGTGCTACTGGATGTTTAACCGACTAAACGGGCTAGTTTTTGACGCATTACGTTTTCATCCATGCCGCCTTTCGGCGCGATAAAGACTAAACGTGTCGCCCGCGCTTCATCAATATCCCATGGCTCACCCACGGTGACATTGGCGCGCTGACCAGTGCATTGGAAAATGCAGCGATGATCAGGACGATCAACCAAATTTAATATACCTTTCATGCGGTAAGCATCGACTGAAAACTGCTGTAATAGTGGATACAGACTTTGCAGTGCGAGTGGCTTATCGGTTTCAAAACTGAAGGTATCGAAACTGTGGTTTACATGATCTGCGTGGTTACAGCCCTGATGGTCATCACAATCATGATGCTGACAGCCATGCACCTTGTGTAGTGTTGGCTGAGTGACTCTTTCTGGAACATCAAATAAGATCGGTAAATCAACTTGGCCAAAAGTCATCTCAACCAATTTAGCGAACGGTGCTTGTGTCGTGCACCATGCTTTCACCTCATCTAATTTAACAGCCTCAACGAGATCCACCTTGTTAACAAGTACGATATCAGCAACTTGGATTTGTTGCTCTGACAGGTCGGCTGTAGGCCCTTCAAAACCTAAGATATTTTCTGCATCAACAGTCGTAACGATAGCATTAAGTGGAGCATGTATTTGAAGCTCTGGATCTTCAAATTGAAGCGCAACCTCTTTAGGCTCGGCAATTCCCGAAGTTTCAACAATAATATGATCAGGGCGATCATCCAAAGCGAGTAAGCGCATTACTGATACAACAAGACCTTCGGCAAGATTACAACAAATACAGCCATTTTCCAGGCTGATCATGTTTTTATCTTCAGATTTAACTAACTCAGCGTCGACATTGATTGAACCAAAGTCATTAACGATAACGGCCATTCGCATACCATCTGCATTGGTCAGTATATGGTTAAGAAGTGTTGTTTTTCCTGCGCCCAAGAAACCCGCTAAAATAGTGACTGGAATTGGCTTGCTGTTCATATAAGGCTCTCTTTTTCTGGTATCAGTTTAACTCACATTCGATATAGCTTTTAAACAGGCTAGTTCAATAACTAGCCCTTAGACTTGGTCCTTACACGGTAACCTTCCGGCGAACGGGCAGACCTGGCATCGCATCTAAATTAAGCTCACCTTGTTCTATTAGTGGCGTACCGTTCACCAATACATACTCCATTCCTTTAGAGAGTACATTTGGCTGGGTAAAGGTAGCCATATCTTTAAGTTCTTCCAATTTGAATACAACTAAATCGGCATCTTTACCCACTTGGACGCGTCCTTTGTTCTTCATTTGAGGAATCGCGTCTTCAAGAATACGACATGCATTTAAACTCGTACGCTCCATCGCTTCAGTAAGAGTCACAGCCTTATACTGATTTACGTATTTGCTCACGAAGCGAGAAAAACAAGCAATCGAACGAGGATGGGCAAATGCATCTTTTGGCAGTGGCCAGACATCACCTTCGATTAATTGCCCTTTACTGTTCATCCAAGGCATGGCATCTGAAGCAATTGCAGCACCAGGGAACAATACCGAGCGATCCATTTTATTACGATCATCTTTATCTTCATCCGGCTTCAAAAAGTGCATGACGACAACTGAGCCTGGTGCTGTCGCTTGAAGTTCTGTAACTTTAGCTTGGTCTAATGCTTTACCATTCATTTCCATATAGCTGGCACTTGGTACCCCCCAACGCTCTAGCCAATCTTCACCACGAAAAACTTCAGCACCGACAGCAGAAGAGCCTGCACCATAAGGGTAGGCTTCGGTAGTAATAGCAAGTCCGTTATCAACCGCTGACTGCACTAGATCTGCACAATCATCGATATCTTGTACTGAAGTACTGTTCAGGTGACAAATATGCATGTGAGCGCCAGTAGTCGCAGACAGGCTAATTAGCTCTTGATAAGCTTCAAAGCTTGACTGAGGCTCTGCACTATTTAAGTAACGAATATGGGTATAAGTAGGGACGTCATAGCGCTTAGCAAGTTTTGCGAGCTCATAATATTCTTTGTGTCCGTAACCAGGTGCGTACCCCGCATTAATGCCCACGCCTAAACCGCCCTCTTTCAACCCTTGTTCAACGGACGATAAGATCTCTTTTAACTCATCTCCTGTTGCCAAGGTGTTTTGCCAATTTTTAAGCCCAAATGCTTTTTGAAACCAAACAATAGTGCCATCGGCAGGCGTAACATCTTTCTCTTTAGCCATCACTCGTGCGTAAGTCCATGCTACCGACGCACCGTAATTAATGGGACGCCCCTCTTTGGCACAATCATCATAGAATTTACCAATAGGCAGTAGGCCTGACTCCATCTCTAATGCTGTGGTGACGCCATCAAATGCTTGTGCGCGAGCAGCAGGAACTTGCTGACCATGAGCATGCATATCAATAAAACCAGGAGCTACAACTAAGCCTGCCGCATCGATGACTTTACTACCTTGTAGCTTTTTATCTGAAATGGCAGCAATACGACTACCTTTAATCCCCACATTTCGAATCGCATCAAGCTTAGTTTCAGGGTCAACCACACGGCCATTTTCAATAACAATATCAAAAGGCCCGGCCTCATTCGCCATTAGTATAATATTCTTACCTAGCAGTTTTTCTGGAGCCGCATGCAAAACCGAGGCAAATGGAATTGCAGCCGCTCCTACAGCTAATTTGGTTAACGTTGCGCGTTTTGACTGATCAATATCATTAACAGCCAATTCATTTAAAGCTTTGGTGTATTTCATCATTAGTTTCCCTAAGTTGATGTCTAAACAATAACCACTAGCTCTCAGACCCTCTAGTTCACTAGGACATGATAATAGTTCATTATTGCACTCTCGTTATTGGTCACTAATATAGACGGGAATAAGCATACTAAAAACTCGTATTTGAATGACTAAACCCTACATGAAATATAACCATACACTAATAAATTAAGCAGCTATTAATGAACGAGAACTGCCATTTGTTCTTTTATTACGGCTACTAGGCAAGCATTTTATAACTGACTTTTGGACAAAGTGAGTCAGCAAGATCTCATTACTGAAGACGCACACCTTTGGTGACTAAGGATTTGTTGCCGCCAAAAATGATCTTGTATGCACATATAATGACACCAAGGTAACAAGGTATTTTCAACATAAGAGCAGAGAATATCATCCCTCAATGTGGTGTGACGTAGCAGGAGTAGATCATTTAGTCCAGAAGACGATGCTTTCAGGTTTCTAGTACCGAGGGTTTGATCGTACATATACGATTAATACTTAGATGATAATGAAGCTACTATTGTGACAACTCAACAAGCTTAGCGTTTATTCAACAGTTTGAAAAAGATGCAAACACTATAGGAATCGAATTATGACTAATAACAAAACCCTTGAGCTACCTGAATTTGAAATCAAAGATTATTCCAATATTCCACAGCGTAAACAGTTTTATCCCGCATCAGAAAAAGCTGTCAATATTGTCCGTGATTCTATGACCATTGATACGCTATTTTCTGCACTATATCCCAGTCAGTGGTCTTCACCTGAAGCGCCAGAATTTCACGATGAAATGGACCGTTGTAAGGCTGCTGGTTTTAAAGTACTTGCAGCATGTCCATCTGCGGACTCGTTAGACGCCTCTGTCGATGGCATCATGAAAGGCACAGATTTTTATCTTAATAAAATGAGAGAACGCCCAGACAGCTACAAAATTATCCGTACAACAAAAGACATTGATGATGCGGTAAAAGAGGACAAGCTTGGGCTATTTTTTACTCACCAAGGCACCCAGATATTTGGTGGCGATGTGGACCGTGTCGCTTTGTGGCGTGAGTTAGGTTATGGCTACTGTCTTTTAGCTTACAACAATCGCAATGAAGTAGGAGATGGTTGCTTTGAACCTGAAAATCGCGGTTTGACCGCCTTTGGTAAAAAGCTGATTGATAGCTATAACCGTTACGGCATGGTGGTAGATGTTAGCCATACAGGCGAACGTACCTCGCTTGATGCGATAGAGCGCAGTAGCCAACCCGTTATTTCTTCGCACTCAGGTGCAAAAGCCATGGCCAATTATCAACGTAGTTTATCTGACGAAGTAATCAAAGCCATCGCAGAGAGTGGCGGCGTATGCTCAATCAACATGGTTGGCGCATTTATGGACACTTCTAACCCAGATATTGTGACCACAGACGCGCTATTCCGTCATGTCGATTACATGGCGAACCTCGTTGGCATCGATCACGTGGGTTTTGGTTCAGACTATATACCCAATATTAATTTTACTGCCTCAATCATGCAAACCCCTATGGGAGCCGCTGTATTCCCAGATGGCGGCTATAGTGCGGCGGCGGGGGCAAAAGGTTTTCCAACTCCTGCGCCTTACCAAATTGTCGCGGCACTGATTGATAAGATGCTTGAAAATGGGTATTCCAAAGAAGATTGTGGCAAATTCTTAGGGGGGAATATGTACCGAGTATTTGATCAGGTGTGGCGTTAGTCAACCAATCTAATTGGTTAAATATCTAGTCGTAAAAAGCACCGCCAAATCAGGGTGATGAGTGTCGGTGCTAACTTAAATTTGAACAATTGGCTGTCGCTGCAAGCATAAGCTGACCTATTGAACGAGGTCCATTCCAATATGGACTGCCCCCAGAACCCTAGACATTTTACAGCCTCATTTTAAGACTGCTTCAAACAACAACAGGCAGATGTCGCTGGATGCAAAGTCTGACATAGGCAGCTTCCGGCTTTCAATGACTTAGCAAAAACATATAACCATACTCTGACATAAAATATACCCATAGTCTGACAAATTGGGACAGCCTCTAATGGACGAAAATAGTGAAATGTTCTTTTATTACGACTATAGAGACGAGCACAATAGAGACGAGCATTTTCTAGCTCACTTTTGTCGGATAGGCGGCACCAGTTACCAAGTGCCGCCCTCCTAAGAACCGGACGTGCAACTTTCACTGCATACGGCTCAAGCCTCCACTAAGGCGTGTTCTGTTACCCAGCACCTTACATCGCAGCTAAAACAGGTTCGAACCAAGAATTGCGACTTTGCTTTTTCGGTTTCCTCTTAGCCAAATAGGCTAGATATTGAGGATCGAATGGCGTGGCAGCACTCCTGATTTTCACATGTCTCTTTATCGGCGTTTGAGCTATCTGAACCAGATTAAAATGGCAGTCCATGTTGGCGATTTTCTGCCAGCCGTGGAATTGCCACCCACCTAAGCGATTCATGTAGTATTTTCGACGTACCCAGTCTTTGCTTTTCGTTAGGTGACGCCTTACCGCCCATCGCCATAACAACCAGAAAAGTTGATGGCCTACATAATCGAAAGTTCGCTTTGCCACACAATGACGATAATAATTCGCCCATCCTCTCAGCTTCGGATTCAAAATCTTAATGAGATCGTTTACTGGAATAGTTGCGTGCTTTTTGATGAGTTCGCGTAAGTTACTCAAAAATGATAATAGATTGCTCTTACTTGGTTTAATAAGCAGTTTGCCTTTGTACTTTCTAAGATTGAATCCCAAAAAGTCAAAACCATCATCAATATGAGTGACATGCGTTTTCTCTTCAGAAAGTGTTAAGCCTCTTTCTTGTAGAAAACCAATTAGCTGCGGTTTGATTTCGTTAAGTAGGAACTCCTGTGAAGTCCCCGTTATAACAAAATCATCTTGTAGTGGTACGGTGAATTTGGCCACCTAGTTAGAGGTGATATCATCACCTCGTAAGTTAACAGGTGACACTATGAAGAAACGTACAAGAAGACTGTTTAGTGCAGAATTTAAACTCGAATCTGCACAACTAGTACTAGACCAGAATTACTCAATTGTTGAAGCGGCTCAAGCCATGAATGTGGGTAAATCAACTATGGATAAGTGGGTTCGGCAATTAAGAGAAGAGCGACAAGGTAAGCAACCTAAAGCATCACCTATATCACCAGAACAAATTGAAATTCGAGAGTTAAAAAAGCAACTCGCTCGCCTCCAGGAGCACAACGAAATACTAAAAAAGGCCACAGCTCTGTTGATGTCGGACTCACTGAACAATTCTTAATAATTGAGAAACTCAGGCAGAGCTACAGCATAAAAACATTATGCGAAGTGTTCAGTATTCATCGTAGTAGTTACAAGTATTGGAGAAAACGGCCAACAGCCATAAACGCAGATAAAGTAAAGCTTCGAAGTCTAGTTAGCGAAGTACACACTGCAAGTAACGGCTCGGCAGGTGCTAGAACGATTGCAGATATGGTTAGCCAGCAAGGTATCTCGCTAAGCCGTTATCGCGCCACTAAGTTGATGAAGGAGCTTGGTATAGTTAGCTGTCAGGTACCTAAGCACAAATACCGAAAAGCGACACTAGAACACATTGAAATCCCTAATCACCTAGGTCGACAATTCGCTGTCACTGCTCCGAATGAAGTTTGGGTTGGTGATGTCACCTACGTGTGGGCTGGTAACCGCTGGATGTACTTAGCGGTTGTGATTGATCTATTCGCTCGTAAAGTTATTGGGTGGGCTATGTCATTATCACCAGATAGCCGTTTAACGGGCAAAGCGCTTTCGATGGCCTATGAAGGTCGAGGTAAACCTAAAGATGTTATGTTCCATAGCGATCAAGGGACTCACTATACAAGCAGAAGGTATCGGCAACTATTATGGCGATACCAGCTCAAACAAAGTTTATCTCGACGTGGGAATTGTTGGGATAATAGTCCAATGGAACGCTTTTTTAGGAGCCTTAAGACAGAATGGATACCAACGACAGGGTATCGTAACTTTGCAGAAGCTCAGCAAGAAATTACACGATACATAATTGGATATTATTGTCAGCTTCGCCCGCATCAATATAACGGCGGACTGACACCTAATGAATCAGAACGATTGTTCTGGTTAAACTCTAAAACTGTGGCCAATATTAGTTGACCACTACAACCTTTCCGCAACTGGCGTTCGGTGATCAATCGGAGCTCTAAGCCCAGCTCAATACAAGACTGCTGTTTATGCCTAAGTCTCTCCTTTACCTCTAGATCACAAGCCTCTTTTGAATACTTAATCTCATAGTAGATCTGCTTACCATCTGCACTTGAGACCAAAAAATCAGGGGTATAAGGAAGGGACTTACCATAATACTGGTAATAAAAACCGATAGGTTGTGCTTCAAAGGCTGACACCGACTTACTGTATTCAAAATGAAAGCAAGCATCAAACTCTAATGAAGACTCTAGCGTTAACGAAGCACGATTCTTTAGGCTAGCAAACTTAAAGAGGTTCTTCACGCGAGAGTGCTTTATGTTTCTTTGGTACATAAAAACACTCAGATGTAGTTAAATGACAAATAAACACTACACTATGTGAACTTATAGTTCAAATTGTGCACACTTATTTGTCGCTATGCAGACTTACATGTAATTTATGCAGGCTTATGCTTTAAACAACAGCAGGTGTCGCTGCAAGCATAACCTGACATACCTCTTATTCAACTTTCAACCACTTAGCTAAAAAATATAACCATATTCTGACATAAAATATAACCATAAGCTGACAAATCGGTGCAGTGACTAATTAACGCGAACAGCGACATGTTCTTTTATTACGACTACTAGGCTCTCACTTTTGGACTAAAACGTTTTAGAGTTTAGGTCATAACAACCACTATTGGCATTAGAGAAAGTATTGGACTCCGATAAGGTAAAGCTCTAATAATGGGCAAAAAATTGTTGGCTAAAATGTTGAGGAACGAAAACGGCCAACTTTTTTTGTCCTTATTAATTAGCTTGTTAGGCTTAAAACGTCTCAGACAAACTAATTGCTACCTGTCGGTCTAATTTAGGAACAACCTCTAAAATATTATCTACTGTTAAAGGCGAAAAACAACCAAACTTATCACGCATATTTTTTAAAGCGTCTTTTGATTCAGCAAGTAACTGCTCGACTAGACTCCATGCACGGTCATACTTATCGTCGCCAGAGCTATCCCAAATATTCCCCGAATGTCGAGACATAAAATCATGCGAAAACCAAACCGCTACCCCTTCCTCTAAAACTGTAGCCACTCCAAAATCTACAGGAGATAGTAGGTGCACGGCTTCATGACCTAATTGATAATATGCTCTGTAATTTTCTCTCATACATGAGTCCCCAATTTTTATCTGAACTGAATTTTGATCAGGATAAAAGACTTGAGGAACATTTGGGTGAACCTCCACAGGAAGCATATTCCTTGAATGATTACGCGTACCAAACATTTGTTCGAGCTCATTCAAAGCAAGGTTTAAAATATCATCAAAACTCAATTAATACTCCTGAAGCCTAACGCCGCACTAGGCGGACTAAAATTGTGGGTTAAAATGTGTAGCGAAAAGTAACTAATGTTTTAGTTCCGTTTAAGTGCCTTGCCATGTGTTTAGCGAGGCAACTCCATCAAGAATTCATCCACTTTTTCAAACAAAAGTTCATTTGGGTCATCACCAGTGATCTTGCTTTTTATTAAGTCAATTAGCATATTTTCATCAAGGTTTAGAATCAATTTACCATGCTCACGCATAGCTCCCTGGCATGCAACAACAGCATTGTCTGATGGTCCCTTTCGAGATATGAGAAAACAAACTTTACGTTTAGCTTTTTCATAAAGATATTTTTCTGTGGAATACACCTGAGACTGACCTATCTTATCTTTGTAATTTTTGAATTCAAATAGGACATACCTAGAATCTAAGTTCAAAGAAATAAATTTCCAAACGGTTGAATTATCAATGACTCGACAAATCATGTCATAGCGATGCAAATCATCTGTAGTTCTTTTTTGTTGATACCAGCCTGTTAGGTCATTATCAAAAAGGTACTGTAATATTTCACTAACAGTATCTTCGAATTTATAGCAACCTTCTCTCCCTGGAGGTATCGCTTGCAGACTATCAATGAAATTCATCCCAATTTTTTCATTTTCATGTGATGAATTTGAATCTAATGATGCTTTAATTTTTGTAGGCTGAATGATGCTTTTAATGTTGCTGTCAAGGTTTCGCTCAGAGAGGTCAATTTCTCTCAGCTTAACGAGTTTACCCAAAAGTTCTAAATCGACACTTGCTAGTGACAGTAAATCATCTAAGTTTAAAATTTGTATTTTATATTGATTTTCAATTCGCTCTTTAATTTCGGGTTTAATATCTGCAGCAACGATAAGTACTGCTTTATGAATCCCTTCTTCATTAGAGCTTTCAATTAATCTTTCCGAAGATATACGTAGAGCTTGTGTAGGGTACATGGAGTTGCGTGTATATTTAACTTCAAAAGCGACTCGTTCATTTTTGACGGGTTCTGTAGCAACGATGTCAATCCCAGTGTCAGAAAACGCATTCAATGATTCAACTACCCAACCATTCGCTGATAAAATATCACGACAAAGGTCTTCTAGAGCAAATCCAAGTCTTGCACTCACTCCAGCTCTTATTTTTATACTCAATCTATATCCTTTTTATAAATTTTTCTGACGACTACCTGACAGTAACTGAAGACACATAACTGTAGTGGACAACAGGTATTGGCACTGTTTTGTAAATTACTGCAATAACTCGGAGTCTATCATTAGATATGATTATGTCACTAGCAATAGTGCGTAACAAACTTTGGGTCAAAAGTGTGCCAGGATGGTACTTCGATATTCAAGAAAAATCCCCGCACTCCATTTTATTGAGCAGTTCGTTGACCAATTTACGTCCTTCCGGAGATCCGAGTAAATCGTTGGGCTTTTTGTTACCGAGTGCCGGAACGTCACTGTTAAATAGCGATTCAGCTAGGCTACGGTCGCCTTTATAAATATCACAAGCCTTTCGAAGAAGGTCACATGCACTGAGATCTTTTGTAGTCATAAGAATCACCATTTCACTAAAAGGTTATTGATAGATTACATCCGGTGGGGAAAGTGGGCTAGAACTAAAAACATACAGCCTCTGGCTCGTCATATCATTCTCCTAACTTTTCAAATAAAAACCTCTTCTCATAACATCAAGAAGAGGTTTTGCTGCCTATTCGGCAGATATCAAAGCATGATTAATTGACTGTACTTCACTGACATTTTCAGCTGCCTATTCGGCAGGTCACGCGTCAAGCGTATTTCTTACCCAATCTGATTTCTTTTCAGCTGCCTATTCGGCAGGTCACATGTAGCCTGAGTATTGCGGGTCTGGTTCATACTTTTCAGCTGCCTATTCGGCAGGTCACTATGCGTTTATCAAAACTTCATGATTAAAACCAATAGCTAACTATAAATATATACTTTTAACCTTAATAAATCACCATAAACAAATAGCCATATTTATCAGCAACTTAAATCCAGCCTGCAAAAAAAGGCTTAAATATTCTCAACTAAGTGAGCTAGATTTGGAACAGTGCCATTCAGTTGCTGATTAGTAGCAAAACCATAGCTATTAAACATGGGTTCCAACTGCTTATCCACCACACCTCTCTGAATATGAAGAAGATAGTCTTGCTGACTTTTATCGCTACTCATGGCAATTCGGTGAAACGCATCCCGCTCTCTTGGTTCGGTGTTTTTATTGGGATTAAAAACTTCCCCTCTTGCTAACGCGCGTTTTTCTAAACGTTTTAATCGTCTTCGAGTTTCACCAACAAATATTTTTGCTATATTTTGATTGCGCTTAAACCTGACCTCTGTACAACCATCGGGAACAGCTTCAACATTACCGACGCTAAAGAATCCACACTCCTGCATATCTTGAAAATAACCTTGTAGCCTCAGCTTATTCAATACACCGATATCGGTGTGAACAAAAGCCATCATATTGCCGATTGATGCATCTGACCAAGCTGGAAAGCTCACACCAAGCCCCTCAATTTCATGCTTACAAATAAAGCCATGCATAATTGAAATGCAGCGCCCAGTAAGCAACGCTAGGTTTGCTTGTTCTGGTAAAAATCTCACCATCAAATAGTAGCGTTTCATACTAGGCCTTCGCAGGGGTTGTTGTTTTAGCGGTTGTGGTTTCGGCTTTTGATTTACTTTTAGCTTCAGCCTTTTTCTGGAACATGCCGCCCTTTATTAACACCGCAAACAGATAGTAGATATTTGGGCTGATGGAATATTCTCCCTCAGCTAGCTGTTGCTTAAGCTCTGCAAGATAGAGCTCTGTATTAACAAACAGAGAATAAAAACTCTGCTTAGATTCAGGAGCACGGCGCGCAACACCTAACTCCTTGTCTGCACCGTATTCATGAATACGTAATCGCTTTGAACCATCAACATCCCACCAATCATCAATTAATTGCAGTGCAGCGCCTATTTTTACCGAATTAAAGCTCACAGCATAACGACCATCAACACACTTCACTTTAGCAAATTGTTTTGAGGCTTCGCCCTGTGCCGCCTTTTCGCCAAAAGACTGGCTTGGGTAGATCTCTTGGCAGAAAGCCGTTTCAATTTTTGCGGTGATATTTGCATCCCAAAATACAGTAGGATCGGTTAACGCTTGATGAACCTCATGACTTAACTCCTCTAATACTTGCTGAGCCTCGGCAGGCCAACGACTATCCCAAGCCAGGTGACGGGTATTAGCTATTTGATAGTAGTTACCAGAGCTAGTCTTAATTTCTATTTGAGAGTTCCCCGTATTTTGGTTACGCCAAAGCCAGGTGCCTAACAGCACGTTTTTACAATATCGAGTAGCTAGCTCTTTGTATCCGCCACACGCTTTAAATGTAGCAGCAAACTCTTCAAGTAAAGCAAATACTGTAGGTTCGCTGCAGCCAGAAGGTTTAAGGGAATTAGCTTGTACTCGCAATGAGAAACGACAATAGATATGCTCGATATTTGGCGGCACATAACACTCTTCGAGGATAAGGGGATTACAGTGGGCTAAATCTTGCGGTGCTAAGTTTTTGGATTTGAACTGAGGAGTAAATGCTTCTGTAAAACCCACCTTCTGACCACGAATTCGGTTGATTTCAGCTTCAAGAGGGACAAAATCACTTTCTGCTGTTTTGTAAAAGAAAATCGCTTTGCTTGGGTACAAAGAGCGGTCGTACTTTAAAACATTACATAACTCCATAAAGCATCCTCAAATCCGTTTCATTAGCATTGAAGTCTCTTTTATATCGAGCATCCAAAAGGCTCGCCTAAAAAAGTTACTCATCCCTTGCAACCTTATATCAATAGCGGTGGCACACTCAACCACTCCTATCGCAGGCTCAGCATAACAATGTAATGGCTCTAACGAATTCTTGCGGCTTTCAGGGGATCCTAACATCAGATATCCCGACATGACTGGGCAGAGTGCTACATTTAGCTTCAATAGCTGCAGCAACCCATCAAGGCTATCCATTTGATATCTAGTTGGCATTATCCATTTACCGGATGCAGGAAGCCGCCTTAGCTTTGAGTACAGTGATGCTTCGCTACGATACAACTCGCACCACTCATCGACTGAGCCGATCTCTGGAGGATGCATTACGCCTCCGGCAAATGTTGCAGGAAAACTGGATTTTATAGCATCTGTAGAGTTATCAATTGCATCTAACTCCTCTTCATAGCCATCAATGTGCACCACAAAATCAAACACTAAATCGCAATGTTTATTATCTACAATCCCAGCCCGTCTAAACTGGTTTTCTTTTTGCCCTTGCATACCGTACTCAGGCAGTTTTTTACCCGCTACAGATGAATACTGACGAATAAACCATGAAAATGAGGTTAGTCTAAGCTGGGTGCCTAGCCTTTCATTTAATCGCCGTTGGTAGTTATGCATCATTCCCCACACAGCCGTTAACGAAGGTACGCCTGCGCAATAAGGATTAGATAACGCTTGGGCATCAAATACTCGTATGCCTTTTAGATACAAATAACGCTGTTGATTGTCTTCATCTGAATCTATTGCTACTGCATTCGATTCTTTCGAGAGGTTATCGAGCAACCATTTTAAACTACTTTTCAATGGCTTCATCAAATGCTGATGGAAGGCATATTTTTGTAATGTATTTGAGTTAGACAACACTGTATTTAACAGGCTAAATATTGGGCTTAGTAAGCCGACAAGATTTTCTTTTTTCGCAGTTAAAAACTGATACTCAAATGAGCCATGAATACAGGCCAGTTCACTCACATGAATCTTGTTCTCTTCCACCTCTAAACGCCACTCTAATAATGGTGACAACCATTCAGTCAGGGTTGCTCTTATCTGCCTCATACTGGCAACTTTTTGCTGCCTACGTTGCTTTAATGCCAGTTCAAAATTCTTTGATAAAAGCCCCTCTAAAGCTCTCTTGAATCGAGGTTGTGATAACGCGCCTTGGTTTAATACAGTTTGGCCGGCTTGAACCTTTAATACCCAAGAGTCACTTAATCCATGCACAGCATTTCCTATCCGAGGAGGATAATTCAGCGCTTTGACGTTACCACCAAGAGAGGCCGATAACTCACTAACAGCCGCTGGACGCGTAAACTCAATATTAGTGTATCGGCCCTGCTTAGCCATTGCAGCTTGCTGTATTTCAGCTTGAAGTGCATGACTAACAACTGGCGTTATCGCCAAATAGCCATCTCGATAAGGCAGACGAACTTGAATCGAATATTTATCGACACGACTAGGGCTCTCATCACTAGGCAATGAAGCTTTAACCCTGCCGCAAACGTTCATGAAGTACTTCACAGGCATACCAAGTTGCTGAAAAGCCGTCTTCCATTCCTTAGGAGCATCAGTCAAAACAGTTGCGAGGCAACAAACTCGTTCTTGCCAGATAAAATGACATGTAAATAACTTTGCTAAATTCACTTTGGCACTGTCATGTGACCAACCCAAAGTGCTTTTGCAGTTTGCACGACTCAATACATGAGAGTGTGATAGCGGAGATGCTTTAATCAGCCTTTGCTTACTGACTCGTATGTCTGGATACTTTAAATTATGCGTATGTAGCCATTGCACCTCGCCAATACAAGCATCTATATGTGTATCAGTATTGAGTGTTTGCTTGGCTAACCGTTTATCAAGTAGATCATCAACCTGTTTTCTAGGGTAAGTCAGATTAAGTAGAATAGTTAACGCAGCAGCTTCATAACCTGTCACATCCATCGGCGCGGTATAGGCAGTAAATGCTCGTCTTAAAACGATATTCCGCTCAGAGATATCATCAATGTCGAGCAATTCTTGGAATTTTAGTTTATCTACCATGCTGATAAGTACATTCCTTGTTTATCGTTGCCAAAACTAGTTTTGTACTCGATAACTTGTCTTAAGTAGAACACACCAATATGAGGACCGATTCGTGTGCGAATCTTTTGTTTAAATCCAGCAGTTAACACACCATCTTGATAAAGCCGATACACTTGCTCATGAGTGGTCGATAGTAATACTGCGGTTTCAGCCACAGAGACCAACATATCAGCCACATTGGGCTTTTTTGATTTAGGATGCGACACTACTAGTTTGCTGATGTATTCCATCAAAGCAAGGTAGATAAAATGCGGCTCTTTATCTTCAGGCAGTAAACATTGGGAATCTAAAATCAGATCATCGTAAATTGACCGAAATGATGTGCGATTAAATAGGTCAATAAGCCTGGCCTCAGCACCAGAAGTCACCACATCGAGTTCCTGATAGAAACTAGCAGGCCAGTCTTCAAAGTAGGTAATTGCTCTATACGCCATACATTCAGTATTTTTAGCATGACGCTTCTGGTACCAAAGCAAAGCAGCAAATCGATGAGTCGCAGATGTGCCAATAAATAACAGAGGATTGTTAGATAAGGCATCACCATCAAACAAGCTACGGGACAATACAACCGCTTGGCTATCGGCTTTCTCGCTCGAAGCGGTGGCAAACTCAAAGCCGCAAACGCAATGAGCAATAGACTCGTTCTCAATGTAATTGATAGGTTGTTGGCAATCAGGGCAATGATGAATCAGTTCACACTCATGCTTGGCACACACTTCAATTGGCTTAATATGCCAAACCTGCCGAATATAGGGTTCTTCTTTCAAACATTGAGGACAAATAGGTACAGTCTCAATACCATCTTCACCAGCGCAACGAATAAAGCTCAATGGAATATCAACACCATTACGATGCACTGCAGACATTCCTCCAACAAACCTTCTATTCGATCGTAATAAGGCAAGTTTTTGTAACTCATGTGGAGGTAAATCAAGCAGGGATTCTAGCAAGCTCAACGCCCGCATTCTAAAGTGACTGTTATGCTTGGCGTGATAAACATTAAGGCGTTTTAGCTCGATAGGAAAAGCCCCGTGGGCCTCAAAGTCCAGCTCGTGAAGCTCCTCACGAATAGCTAAACTCAGCTGTTGATATGAGTCAAAGAAGTTCTCCGCCACAACTCGCAGCAGGTAACTCTCCAATGACTCATCGGAGAATGCGCGTGCGTTAGGAGAAAAGAGAAAAGCCATTAAACACCAAAAACTAAGGAATTCTTAGCTAAAGATTACTCGCTCTGTAGGCTGTTAGCAAGCCATTACAAAACTGATGACATCACCCAATAATTAAACATGATACTAACAAAAACAATGATCAAACTCTCAAATACTCGCACCAGGGAGCCTCATCGTTTAATTTACAGTCAGCTCTGATGTATAACTAGCAATAGAAAAATAGCCATTCGAATTCCGTTATATTCAGGCGATTATCGCTGTAGAGGTCAAATGAACAACATTGTCTCGAAAATACATCAAGGGCGATACGATACCGAAAAGCAATTACTAACCCTGCGTAATAATGCACTAGATAGAAAGAGAAAAGATGTACTCGATGCGGTAAACCAGCGTCTAAAAAAGTGCTTTCCAAAAACATACCAACGTCTTGTGGGGCCTCTGAACGCAAGAATTAGAGATGAAAAGTTTAAATGCTACTGTAATAACCCCAAGAATCTTCATGAGATCTATAAAGACATCATTAATAAGAATGTTCATTATCATTCACTAACCTGCGATGCTTGTTGGCAAGAGGATTTGACGAAGACATGGGGCTATTATGGCTGGGCCAGTAAAATGATTTCAGTACAAACATGGCAAGATCTGTGTGATGAACGTGGCAATGATAAGTTTGCAACTTAATTAACTAAAGACCTTATATTGCTTAAAGCAAAATGGCTTCCGTTACTATGAAAACTATAAATCTAAGGAAACATCAGTGGGCTTAAAAGGCGACATCGTTTTACACGTCAAATTCGGTGAAGGGGTAGCTCTCCATAATTACCCCGAAAAAGATGATGCACGCGGCATCTTAGTTAAAGTCAAATTTTCAAACAAGATTAGAGAAGTCAGTTCTCCCAGCCTTTACAATATAACTGAGCCAACAAAATCAAAAGAACCAAGTACATATAAAGAAAAGTTGAGATGTGAACAAATAAAGCGAGCTGCATTTTATAAAATGAAGAAGTTAGCCATTGCAGCCGAAAAAGAGCAGGAAAGAGTTGAAAAAGAAGCTGAGAGAGCGAAAATAGAAGCCAAAGCAGAAGTTGAGAGAGTAAAGAATAAAGCAAAGGAAAAAGCCGAGAGAGCTAGGGAACGCCAAGAAAAAAACAGGTTGCACGCTGAAAGAAAAGCCTTAATCCAACAAAAAACAGATCAGCTGTTAACACTATTTAGTGCTAACTACCTTAATGCTGAAAGCCACTTTAATACCCATTGCAAAGGTGTTATCTCTCAAGCTGAATTCGACAAATTAAGAATCAACTTCGTAAGGAACTGGCTAGTAACCTACTCGCCTAAGAGAGATGCCAAACAGCTAAACCTCGATGATGAGCAAGCTTTGGCTATCGCCAGCGTGAATGGCAACGTTCAGGTTATTGCACGAGCAGGTAGCGGCAAAACAACCACGCTTGTACTCAGAGCTTTCTTTCTCATTAAACACTGTAATATTAATCCACAAGAGCTATTACTGCTTGCTTTCAATAGAAAAGCAGCCCAAGAAGTACGTAAAAAATTAATGTTCTTACTCTCAGGGGTACCTGAGTCTCAACTAGCGCAGAAAATCGATGAACTAAAAAAACGTAATAGTAGAGACGTAATAGCTACCTTAGAAGCCAAAGCTATAGAACAGCTAATTACACAATATGACATAAATCTACCTAATGTATTTACCTTTCATGCATTGGCTTACGCCATCGTTCACCCTGAAGAATCACCACTTTTTGATAGTGAAGACAACCAATCTTTAAGTCGTTTAACTCAAGGGATAATTGATGACTACCTTAGAGACAGCAAGCACCAAGCTGAAATAAAACACTTAATGATGGCTCACTTCAAAGAAGATTGGATCAGGATTGTTTCAGGCGGATATGAGCAAGATAAAGCAACATTTTTACAGTATCGCCGTTCACTCCCACAACAGTCATTAAAAGGCGAGTATGTTAAATCCTACGGTGAAAAGCTCATTGCTGACTTTCTCTTTGAGCATGATATCGATTACAAATATGAGCGAAATCATACTTGGGACAACATCAACTACCGCCCTGATTTTACGCTTTTTAAAACGGCAAAAAGTGGTGTAATAATCGAATATTTTGGGTTGAAAGGAGATCCAGATTATGACGAGATGAGCTATAAGAAACAGCAGTATTGGAAAGACAAAAATAACTGGGATTTGCTATTTTACACTCCAGTAAATATTGCTGAGCAGAGTAATGATAACTTTCTCAATCACCTACAAAAAGATATAGAAGCTCAAGGTTTTATTTGCAATAAACTATCAGATGAAGAGATTTGGCAACGTTGTAAAGAGAGAGCCATAGACCGGTTCACTGCAGCCATGGTTGCTTTCATTGGTCGCTGTAGAAAAGAGTCATTATCAGAAGATGAGATGGCATTAAGATACAATAACTACAAGACTAGTTCCGAAGTTGAAGCCCAATTCCTTAAATTTTCTACACAGTTTTATACTGATTATCTCAACACGCTCAAGAATACTGGAGAAGACGATTTTGACGGTTTAATACAAAAGGCATCGAGCATCTTAACTCAAGGTAAAACAACCTTTGAAACTAAATCGACAACTGGCGAGCTGTCGAATCTAAAGTACCTGTTTATTGACGAATACCAGGATTTTTCACACCTTTTTAATGAGCTTATACAATCCATAAAGAAGGCAGCGCCCAAGGTAGACCTTTTCTGTGTAGGTGACGATTGGCAAGCAATCAACGGCTTTGCAGGTTCAAATTTAAAGTACTTCAAAGAGATTAATCGCTATATTAGTGAACCAAAGCAACTTGAAATAACCACCAACTATCGGTCACCGACACCAATCGTCGAGCTCGGCAATAAACTCATGCAAGGGCTAGGTACTCCCGCCAAAGCAAATAAGTCACATTCTTGCACACTAAATTTAGTCGACATGGCCAACTATAAGCCAGTAAGGCTAGAGCTTGAAAGACACAGCGGAGACATCATCACCCCTGCAGTTTTAAGGATAATTAATCAGTCGTTGCTCAAAGAGCAAGATGTCGTTCTACTATGCCGAAAAAATAGTATCAGTGGTTATATTTTTTGGGGAGCAAGTGAAATACAGTTGGGAAGCCTTAGAGGGCTAGATAAATATCTCCAGTTTATCCGCAGCTTCTTCCCTGAAGAGCAGCGCAACAAAATCACTATTTCAACCTCTCATCGTTATAAAGGACTCGAAAAACCGACCGTCATAGTCATGGATTTAGTTAAGCGTAGCTACCCATTAATCCACCCGGACTGGGTTTTTCATCGCTTTTTTGGCACGACCTTAGAAACGATTATTGAAGAGGAGCGCAGGTTACTCTACGTAGCTCTGACTCGAGCAGAAAAAGATCTCTTTATCATTACAGATACCAAAGAACCATCGCCATTTTTTGACAACATTCGTAGCGCTACATTTATGAATGCTATCCAATGGGACACCTACCCGCCTTTTGTTGCCGAAGGCCAAGTTAGAAGGGTTTCTGTACATATAAAGAACTTCCAATATGCCGAAAACAGCGGAACGTTTCCCATAAAAGATCTATTGAATGCATCAGGTTATCGCTGGCGCGCCGTAAGCAAAACATGGGAAAAAACATTCCCTATGGAGGAGTTTGATATCAACATACTGACGAGTGAAGTCTGGTACTCAGCCGCAACTAACTTACAAGTAGACATGATTGATGATACCCAGAAACATATCAACACCTGGTATATCGGTTGTTAGCTGCACACATTCAATAAAGCATGGCGGCAACGATACCGATAAAAATACCAAAACCTAATATCCCCACGGTTCGCCAAGGATTGCTTAATCTTGCTAGCTCTGCCTTGTCACGCTCTTTATCCAATTCATCATAGGGGTTTGGCAATGGCTGGTAGGGACTGTCACATTTTTCACAGTAAAGATAATGGCTACCTTGCTCTGCTTGGTAAAAAGTAAAGTTATCAATAGATAAACCAATTTCATCACCACATTTTATGCAGCATGATGACCCTAAACGTATTACAGGCATATTACCTTTCCCTCTACCGTTTTTTATTTGTTATGAATAAATTAAAAGCTGACATAAAAACTTGACCGTAAACCATAACATAGCCATTTTTTGCTGATATGATGAGCTCAATTATTTTCCTATCTAAGACAATGAACTGCCTTAGATTTATTCAAAGCAACTAATACGACTGACACGCAGTAAAGCATCATTATTGGCGTGTTTAGATTATTGCAATATCAAGAGAAAACCAATGCTAACAGGCAGAATACGTAATCAAATCGACCAAGTGTGGGAAATGTTTTGGACCGGCGGTGTCGCTAACCCTATCTCAGTTGTTGAACAAATCTCTTATCTATTATTTATTCGTCGATTAGATGAACTGCAACGTACCGCAGAGCGACGCTCCCAAGCGACGGGATTACCAGTTAAAAACCCAATATTCAGCCCAGATGAGCAAGATCTCCGCTGGAAAAGTTTTAAAGATAAAGACCCTGATATTATGCTCGAAATTGTGCGTGATAGAGTGTTCCCAAAAATTAAAGCACTCCATGACCAAGGCAGCTTTGCCGAGCACATGAATGACGCCATTTTCATTATTCCCTCAGGAAAGCTACTCGACCAAGTGGTGCAACTGCTTAGCGCCATCGACATGGACGACAAAGACACCAAAGGCGACCTGTACGAATACTTGCTAAGCAAATTGCAGCAATCAGGTGTTAATGGGCAGTTCCGCACCCCACGTAACATCATTAATATGATGGTTGAATTAATGCAGCCTAAAATTGGCGATACCATTTGTGACCCTTCATCAGGCACCTGTGGTTTCTTAATGTCGGCGCTTGAATACGTTGAAACTCACCACAAACAAGCAGTAAACAAACCCGTAAATCGCAATCACTTTGATAATGCCATGTTTACCGGTTTTGATTTTGACAAAAGTATGCTCCGCATTGGCGCAATGAACATGCTACTGCACGGTATTGAAAACCCAAGCGTGCATTACCGTGACAGCTTGCAAGACCAAGGCGATGACAACATCTCAGAAGCGTACAACCTCATTCTTGCCAACCCGCCATTTAAAGGCTCGGTCGATTTTGACATTGTTTCACCTGATCTACTGCGGGCATTGGGTAAAAACCCTACTGCCAAAAAAGCCGCAGTTAAGTACACCACCGAAATAGATGAAGACGGTCAAGAGATTCAAGTTGAAGTTAAAAAGAAAGGCCCGACTGAAAAATCAGAACTGCTATTTTTAGCATTGATTTTACGCATGCTTAAAGTCGGTGGCAGAGCCGCCGTTATCGTACCTGACGGGGTATTATTCGGTTCAACTAAATCTCACAAAAGCATTCGCGAAAAAATCGTTAATGAGCAAAAGCTTGAGGCGGTTATCTCACTGCCATCGGGCGTATTTAAGCCATACGCAGGGGTCAGTACTGCAATCCTTATCTTCACCAAAACCAACAGTGGCGGTACCGATAATGTTTGGTTCTACGACATGCTGGCTGATGGTTTTTCGCTGGATGATAAACGTACACAGCTTGTTAAAGCAGGTGAAACAGCTACCCACGAACAAAGCAACATTGCCGATATTATTGCACGCTTTAACACCCTAACCAATGAAGACAACACACCAAATAGTGACAGTTCAGAATACACGCGCAAAAAGACCGAACAGAGCTTTATGGTGCCAGTGGCAAGCATTACTGCCAACGATTGTGATTTAAGCCTTAATAAATACAAAAAAGTAGTCTACGAAGAAGTTCAGTACGACTCACCAAAAGTGATTTTAACGCGAATTAAAACCCTGCAAGAGAAGATGGCAAAGGGTGTTTATGAGTTGGAGAAATTGCTGTGAGCTGGCCTTTAGTAAAGCTTCAAGATCTTGTTGAGATAAACATTGGTCGAACACCTTCTCGCGATAATCCAAAATTTTGGGGAAAAGGCCTTTCATGGCTCTCCATTAGGGATATGAATCAAGGCAAGTTTTTATCTAAAACAGCCGAACAAATTACCGAATTTGCGGTAAAAGAAACAAATTGCAAAATAGCTAAGAAAGGCACGGTATTATTTAGTTTCAAACTAAGCATTGGTAAAGTTGGGTTTGCTGAAATAGACATGTTTCATAATGAAGCTATTGCAGCTATGCCTATCAAGAAAGACGTTGAATTATGTGAAGAGTATTTATATTTTGCATTATTACAAATGGATTCAAGCAAGAGTACAGATCGTGCTGTTATGGGAGCCACTTTAAATAAAAAGAAAATGGCAGAATTGGAAATCCCACTCCCCCCACTTGCAACGCAAAAGCAAATCGCAGCGGTGTTAGAAAAAGCCGACCAATTGCGTAAAGGCTGCCAGCAAATGGAGCAAGAGCTAAACAGCCTCGCTCAGTCAGTGTTTATTGAACTATTTGGTGATCCACTAATAAACCCTAAAGGTTGGCAGCCTCGCACTCTTAATGAGTTTTATGCTTCGCCAAAGACGGGCACTAAATGTGGGCCGTTTGGTTCTGCGTTGAAAAAAGAAGAGTTTGTAGATTCAGGTATACCTGTATGGAATATGAGTAACATTTCTCTAACCGGGGAATTTATTGATAGTCCAACACTGTGGATTACTGAAGATAAATACAAACAACTAGAGTCTTATGATGTTCTTCAAGGAGATGTAATCATCTCTCGTGCCGGTACAGTTGGGAAAATGGGAGTAGTTAGCTCTGAATATGATAGATCAATTATTAGTACAAACTTGATTAGAGTTAGGTTTGGAAATGATCTTTTACCGTTGTACTTTGTGTGTTTAATGACTTACTGCAAAACGAGATTGAAACGATTGAAAGTAGGAGATGATGGGTCATTCTCTCACATGAACACAGGAATCTTGGATAACATCGAGTTCCCGTACCCACCTATGAAAGAGCAGTTGAAGTATATGAAGTTTAGAGAAAATCTCGACCTTCAATTGGGTAACTTGAATCAATTAAAGGGTGAACACGAGTCGAGCTTCAACTCATTAATGCAAAAAGCCTTCAAGGGTGAATTGAATCTCAACGAAATTGAGAAAGTAGGATAGTGTGTAGGCCGCAAAAAGCCTTGCATTCGCAACATCCATGTCGCTCACCCTACGGGCAACATAGTTGTGCAAAATGGCTATCCTGCCATTTTGTTAAGGCGAATTAAACTTATAAAAATAATAATATGATGATGTAAAAAGGAAATTTAATGTCAGATACAGCTAACGTTTCAACAGACGCTCAAGGCTGCTCAACAAACGCTCAGGGCTCTGCTGCTAAAGACGCTCAAGGCTCTGTTCATCACAAGAGTAACTTCGCCATCATGGATGTGGCGATTACCGATGTGGATGATTTGTACTCCACCCGCTGTGCGGAGATACAAACTCGCGCAAAAAACGCTGAGAGCAACATCAAATCCGACCCACGTATAGCAGGCTTCTATGCCCGCAATGCGTTGGAGTTGATGGTTGAAACCGTATTTGATATTGATAACTGGCTAACCCGCCCTCGTCATGATGCCACCTTGATGTCGCTGATTCATGATAAGGGCTTTAAACAAAACCTCACCACTAATCTGTTCCCTAAGCTTAAGCTTATTATTCAAGTGGGTAACGAAGCCGTACACAGTAAAACAACGCTGCCGCAACGTGATGCTTTGCAAGCAGTAAAAGAGCTGCACCATGTGTTGTATTGGTTTGTGCGTACTTATACGCCAATTCTTGGTAGTAAACAGATTGGCAGCAAAGAGCCTGGAAACAAAGAGTTTGACCGCAGCCAGTTTGTAATTCAAGCCTTTGATGAAATCCTTATTCCGCAAAAAATTGCCATCGATGCCACATTAGTCACCAAGGCTATGAGTAGCATTAAGCGAGTGCAAGAGCTTGAAAAACAACTGGCAGAAGATGATAAAGTTGAGCGTGAAGCCTATCTGAAGCAGCTTAAAGAAAACGCTGACTTAAAAGCTGCCAATGAAGATTTACTAAAACAAATTGCCAACGCCAAACAGGCAGCTAAAAACCAGCAAGACAAGCATGACTATAACGAAGCAGAAACTCGCTATTATTTAATTGATGCTCTATTAGATGAGGCAGGTTGGCCACTTAAAGATACCCGTGATAGAGAATACAAAGTCACGACTATGCCAATCAGCGATGCTAACCCCAAGGGTAACGGTTATGTGGACTATGTACTGTGGGGCGATAATGGCACCGCCTTAGCCGTGGTTGAGGCAAAAAAGACCCATCGCCGTGCAGAAGATGGCCAGCAGCAAGCCAAATTGTATGCCGATTGTTTACAAACAAAGTATGGTGTCCGTCCGGTAATATTTTACACCAATGGCTATGAGACGTGGTTATGGGATGACAAGTTTTATCCACCACGTCAGGTGCAAGGCTTTTACACCAAGGCTGAACTTGACTTGATGATAAAACGCCGCAGCGAGCGTAAGCCGTTTTTTGAAGAAGATACTTCTGAAAAAATAACGCCCAGTGCCAACCTCGTTATTAATAACGAGATCTCCAATCGTCACTATCAAAAATCAGCCATTACTAAGCTGTTACAAGACTTTGAGTTAGAGCACGAGCGCAAAGGCTTGTTTGTCATGGCAACAGGTACAGGTAAAACCCGTACCGTGATAAGCCTTGTTGATCTGTTGGTGAAAAACGATTGGGTTAAGAACGTGTTGTTTTTAGCCGACCGTAATGCGCTGCTGAGCCAAGCGAAAAAGAACTTCGTTAAGTTGCTGCCTCGCGTTAGCTGCTCAATGCTCGATTCAGGCCAAAGTAAGCACAACATCGACAGCCGTTTGTATTTTTCTACTTATCCGACCATGAAGAACTTGCTAGACCGAGGAGCAAATGAGCGCCCATTTGGTGTTGGGCATTTTGATTTGATTATTGTTGATGAAGCGCATCGTTCAGTGTATTCAAAGTATCGCCAAATTTTTGAGTACTTCGATGGCTTCTTAATCGGCTTAACGGCAACCCCAAAAGATGAAGTTGAAAAAGACACCTACGGTATTTTTGATTTACAAAAAGGCATGCCAACCTACGCCTACGAAGATGAAAAAGCCTACGGCGAAGGTTACTTGGTTCCGCCGACTAAAATTTCAGTCGCCACCAAGTTTTTACGTGAAGGCATAAAGTACAAAGAGCTTTCAAGCGAAGAACAAGAAGAGTGGGAAAACAAAGCTGAGCTGGAAGATCGTGAAGAAGTGTTGCCCTCAGAGATCAATAAATTTTTGTTTAACGAAGACACCGCAGAGAAGATGTTTGCTCAGTTAATGAGTAAAGATGAGCATGGCGGCATCCACGTTGAAGGCGGTGATGTGATTGGTAAAACCATCATATTTGCAGCCAATAATGATCATGCCCTTTTCCTTGAAAAGATGTTCAACAAGAACTACCCCAAGTGGGCGGGCAAGCTTGCTCGCGTCATTACCTTCAAAGAGACCTATGCACAAAGCCTCATTGATGAGTTTGGTGGCGACGAGAACAAAGTAGATGAGTTTGACCCAAAGAACCCAACCTGCCGTATCGCTATCTCGGTAGACATGCTGGATACCGGCATCGATGTGCCTGAAGTGGTCAACTTAGTGTTCTTCAAAGTGATCCGCTCAAAGGTGAAATTCACTCAGATGATTGGCCGTGGCACACGCTTGTGTGAAGATTTGTTTGGCCCTGGCGATAATAAAACAACCTTTAAGGTATTCGATTACTGTCAAAACTTTGAGTACTTCGATGCTAACCCTGAAGGTTTACCGGTTGGGGTGGCAAAACCCGTTACTCAGCAAGTGTTTGAGAAACGAGTTCTGCTCAGTACCTTGCTTAACAGCAAGCTGAAAAATGTAGAATTCAGGGA
This sequence comes from Shewanella sp. 10N.286.45.A1, assembly GCF_041470405.1. Classification (NCBI taxonomy): domain Bacteria; kingdom Pseudomonadati; phylum Pseudomonadota; class Gammaproteobacteria; order Alteromonadales; family Shewanellaceae; genus Shewanella; species Shewanella sp. 10N.286.45.A1. The sequence continues at coordinate 29,388 of NZ_JBFRMK010000049.1, read as the reverse complement.
GCATAGTCCTGAAGACTGCCAGCGCTATACAGCGTTAAACGACTATCAGCTGGATATGCTTCATCACTTAGTCAGTGGCATGAATCTCGATAACTTTATCGTTAGACCAAAGCGTCAAACGGTGGAGCCTTTCTTAGAGCGTGAGCACTGGAATAATATCGATGATACTAAGTTCACTGAGCTAGAAAGCAGCATTTCCGCACTGCCTACGGAAGCGGAAGCCTTCAACCCAGATGAGCAGCTTAATCATTTATCCCATCGATTCGATAACCTAATACTGACGATGCAACTCGCCTTGCTAGAAAAAGGCATGCTGCCTGAAGCAAGCAGAGTTCGTATGATTGAGTTTGCCGAACAATTAGAAGCGAAATCGACGATACCAGCGGTTCAAGCACAGCTGCAATTGCTGCAAGATATTCAGACAGAAGAGTTTTGGCAGGATATTCACTTAAGCACACTGGAAGATGTGCGCCGTCGATTGCGAAATTTAATGTTTGCATTGGATAAAGAGCAGAAAGAAAAGGTGTACACCAACTTTGAAGATGAAATTTATAAGCCAGTAGATGTCACTGGGACTTCAACAAGCCCAGGATTTAATTTATCTCAATATCGCAAGAAGATTGAGCTGTACATTCAAGATCATCAAGACCAATTAACGATTCAAAAGCTCAAGCGTAATAAGTCCATCACGCAAGTCGATTTAGACGTCCTAGAAGGCTTGCTATTGGATGCAAGCGGCATGAATGATGTTGATACCTATAAAGAGAAAATCTTGCAGGAAAAGCCGCTAGGGACATTCATTCGAGAATTAATTGGTTTAGATATGAATGCCGCCAAAGAAGCATTCAGTCGCTTCCTCGATGAAGAGTCTTACAACGCTGAACAGATTCAATTTGTTGACCAAGTGATCGACTACTTAGTTAACAACGGTATCTTAGATATGTCACAGCTGTTTGAACCACCGTTTACCGATAACCACGGCGAAAGCGCCTACGGCTTCTTCGATGAAGGCACTGTAGTAGAGCTGTTTAGTGTTATTCGAGAAGTGAATGGTAATGCGGTTGTTGAAGAGAGTAAGAGTGCTTAGAGTTGATTGCATTTTTAATCACAGCTTAACTCGCAGCTAGAGCTACATTCATCATGGTTTAATTTAAACCCGAAATAAGTAGCCAGAGAATTGCGGTTACAGTTTTAACTATCAAGACCTTTTCCTATACAGGGTCATTTTTATCTTGAGTGAAATCGAATGCAAAAAACGGTTCCGGATACAATAAAGCAAATTTTGAATATCGACATTTCAAATCATGAACTCTGGGAAGTCGCACTATGTCACAGGTCACATGCTGATGCTAACTCCTCACACCTAGATATCGTTCATAATTGTGGTTTGTATCTATTAGAGTTAATTGCTCACCAAATTGGCCAACAATTAAAAAATGGGCTTGTTACAAGCAAAATAGTAGGTGACCTCAAAGCAGGTATTAAAAATGAACTTTCTCATCGCCTGAATGAGATCCCAAACTGTATTAAGTTAGGTCCCGGAGTACAGCAAAGTGAATACGACTTAGCATTAGCCTCTATAGCTGAGCAATTAATCGGTGTTGCACTTATCGAAAGCCATGTTCAAGCTATTTATGATTTAGCTAAGAACATGAAAATAGCTCATTCCGGTAACGCCTCTAAAGATCCCAAAACATTGCTTCAGGAGCTTTGTCAGAAAAAACGCATAGGATTGCCAACCTACAATGCAAAGGACAAATCCGGACCAGAGCATCAACTTGAATTTATAGTTGATTGTCAGGTTGGCTCAAAAGTCACACAAGGTAAAGGCCCAGGAAAAAAGAAAGCCTCTACAGATGCAGCGAGCAAAATGCTTACCCTACTTACAGGGGAGGAAGCACAAAACCCAAATACTAAAGCAGTTAAGCTTGCCCTAAAAACATCTTTACCTGAATACTCAACAAAAGCATTCACGATAAAAAAGCAGACACCTTTTCACAGCTATTTTGAAATTGAAAGAAGCATAAACATTGAACCTTCATTGATTCCTGCTAGAGAATATAAAGAACTAGGCGGTGTATCTGGAGGTCATAAAACCTTAGCGCAACTGGGCTCAAAAGTCTTGGAAGCTATTCTAGCACGGTCAATGGCCATCGAAGCTCTGAGTGAGAAGAGGCATAGCCAAGAGCATACTATAGCCTGGCATATACGCGAAACACTTAGCGGTAAACCATTAAAACGTTGGTTAAGCTCTTTTGGTCATCATTGGAATGATAGTTACCTCTCTATTGCAAAAAAGCATGATGAAAGTGAAACTTATAAAGACACATGCCTAAAAGCATTATTGGGACTAGCCTACCTATCCGCATTTTCGACACGATCCACCAGTAGGTTTCTTGAAGCTTCAGAACATACCAAGGCATTTGGGCTATTAGCTTCTATTAATCAATCAGGTGTTGTCGACACAGATATTCAATCGCACCCAAGCCGTGAACTTTCGTCTTCAGCCAAGCAAGAAGCTGTAATGATTCGTTTGCAAAGCAATGGTGTGCAGCTTAAATATGAAAATAGGAACGGAATGATTTTCGCCATGCTATTTGGTGTTTTCGATGATACTGATACAGCTGAAGTATCAATTCCTCTAAATGAAAAGAGTGATGTTAAATTACAAAAATCGCTACTCAGCTCTTATTTAGGAATAGGCCTGGATATCCATGAAGGGCTGATGCCCTACCCATACAAACCAGCTCTTTATCAAATAGTCTCTCCATTACTTCGTCTTTTATGGACGACCTCATTAGAAAATCATGAAGAACTCTATTCTTCTAATGAAGTAATACCTATTATTCAAAAAGTAAGAAATCAGCCTAGTATATATAAAAAAATTACACTCGAGACATTACTGAACTTACAGAGTAAATGGTCAGAGCTATCATTACACAAACAAGCTGAATTAATTAGTGAAATTCGATATAGGCTTGAAATAGATAAAGAGAGAGAACCGCTAGAAAACGTGTTTTTCCAACCTCAGTTGCTGTGCAAACTGAAATCAAGATTATTTACAGAAAGCACTTCGTCTCTAGAACAAAGCAGCACTCTAACAGTGCCATTTAACAAGCCATTTAAATGGCCTACAACAGTTGTGTCAGCAGCTAACGACTCTATTCCTGAAACCCAGTGGCCTAAAGTAGGTATATTGCGTGCTGTTGGCTATCGCGTTGGCAAAAATGGGGAGAAGCAATACACAAGACACACTTTGTTAGGGTATGTATTATCTGAAAAACTTCCACTAGTTGACGGAAAAAGGTACATGGCTCAATGGGAACATCCAAATACAACCTCTAGACTCAAGAAGTTGGCCAATACGATTGCAGCTCTTACTCGTAACGCCAAAAGAAAGAACATGGACATGAATATCTCAATATCAAACTGGGAAGCTGACTTAAATTGGTTGAAAGAGAAATATTACGATTCTGATATTGACTGGGGCTGGCCGAAGACTTAAGTTTCTGTTCCCAAACATAGGAAAATAGGAAACTTCTGAAAATAGGCTTTCATAAAAAAGCATTCAAATAGGGCTGTAAGCAACACTATCATAGACGCCACAAATTTCCTTGGGGCTTATCAGCTCTTAGGATCTACATAATTAAGTGTAGCCTTAATCTTTCTTTATCTTTTTGACTAAATCAGCCCTTTCAACTTCTGTCATCCTTTCAAGTAAGCACAGCAATTCGGCTGTGCTTTCTGACTCACAGAAAAAGTAAGCTACAGGCACGCCCAGCTCATCCGCCATCGCTTTTAGCGTTGCGTAATCGGGTGTGTGCTTGCCTTTCTCGTAATGATTCATGCGTGCGCTCGCCGTACCCGGTTCCATTCCTAATTGAATGCCCAGTTGCTTTTGGCTGATGCCCATCGCTTTTCTTGCCTGCTTAAGCCTAAGCGGCAGTGGATTGATCTGCTTTTCTGACACGAGTTCATTATTGTCTGATCCTAGATAACTTAGATTGTCTTAGTTTTTTCACTTAAGGTATACTAAGGAATCCTTAGCTTTTTGGGCTGCATTGTCAAGTTTTAACCAAATTCGATAAGGTCTGAACAGATAAGGGGAGAAATAGTTAGAGGATATTAATTATTGAAACGTCACGGAATGGCTTATTACACATTGAAATTACTAACAATTGGTAAATATCGTGACCCAATCAATGATCCGTATAAACGAAATACTTATTAGTATCTTAAAAAGTAAAACGCTCACTCAATTTACTGCCGTTGAGTTGAAAAAAATGTTCATAAAGGAACTACCTGACACAAAAAACAAAGATGCTAGCCAATTAGTGCATAGAACACTGAACAAACTATGTAGCGCTAACTTCATTGAAAAACAGATTGATGGCAAAAAGGTTTTATTTATCAAGACTCCCATGTTTGATGAAAGCCGCCTCTATGCAAGTACGCCACGCAAACAAGTCTCAAAAGAGCCCATCGTTAACGACAACGCTCCTAAGTTACAAAAACTTAAAACTACGCTCAACCAATACCAAATTGATCTACTGGGCCATATTGGTGAAGCTGAAGAGTTCAAACGGCTATTCAATGAATTCCCTGAAACGAAAACGAGTTTATATTCCCGCTATATGCATGCGCGCAACCAAAGCTCATCAATGGTTGGTAAAATTAAAGCCATAGAAGCCTGTATCAACACGCTAGAGAGTTAATATCGTGAAGTTAAGACAATGGCAGCATGATTGCGTTAAAAAGGCGCTAGAGTCCTACCAAACACAAAATCACTTTATGTGTTTAGCAACTCCTGGAGCGGGCAAGACTGTAATGGCTGCCGAGCTGGCTGCTCGATTAATTGAAATGGGGAAAGTAGATTTTGTTTTATGCTTCTCACCCTCATCTGAAGTCAACGAAAGTATAAGAGCCAGCTTTTCACGACGACTACAAAAGCGTTTTGATGGATTAATGGGAGCTATTGGAAGCGTTTACACTTATCAGTCCATGTCTTCATTAACGCCTGAGTTTTGGCAGCTTCTTCATAGTCACAATATCTTTGTCATTATGGATGAAGTGCATCACTTAAAAGGCACTGAACTCAATAATGCCAACGCATGGGGTGAGGAAGTACTCCTCAACATTCAAAACCAAGCTTGCTATACATTGGCCCTATCTGGCACACCTTGGCGCTCAGATGCTGCTCCTATCGTGTTATCAAGATTTACTGAACCCGATAACACCATACATTGTGATTTTGTCTATGGTCTAAAGCAAGCGGTAGCCGATGACGTATGTCGTAAACCCAATATCGCGCTCATTGATAATGACAAAATAAGATTAGATGATGAGCTAGAGTCAGAAACGTTTTCATCTATTGCTGAGTTATTAAAAGGGTCTGGATTCAGCTATAAGGCATTAATTAACAATCAACAAGTGATGCATTACATGCTGAGCCAAGGTATTGAAAAACTAGAACAAATACGGCAAGAAACCCCCTTCGCTGGCGGACTCATTGTTGCTTCATCTATCAAACATGCCAAACAGCTCTACCAAATTCTTGTTGGAGATTTTAAACAAACAGCCTGTATTGTCACCTCTAAATTGAAGCATCCTTCACACATTATTGAAGCCTTTAGGCAGAGCGATACTCAATGGATTGTGAGTGTTGGTATGATCTCAGAAGGGACAGATATTCCACGGCTGCAGGTATGTTGTCACCTGAGTCTCATCAAAACCGAAATGCATTATCGCCAGGTGTTAGGTCGGATCTTGCGAGTCACTTCCTGTGATGCTCAACAAGCTTGGTTATTCACTTTAGCTGAAGCGAGCCTTATTGAGTTTGCTTATAGGATCGATCAAGATCTACCGGAAAACGCAGTGATTGTAGAACAAACTGAGCAACAAGAACTAAATTTGGCTTTACCTCATAAACCAATCTCGACTGAGTTTGATCACGACTTAAGCAGCAATCTACACTTCTCAGAGATATCACTAGCCACTAAAGCAGCTACACCACCACTTCTAATCGATATTGAGGAAGAAAACAGTTACAACTTAGCCCTGTTAGGCGGATACAAGGAACAGATTGTGAGGATGTTTGATGCTCATTAACATTAATAAATGTATTCAAACACCCTATCAATAATTTCATCTTTCTCTTCTAGAGCATTTGGGTTATATCTTGAAGGGATTGATAGCACTGGAATAGGAATTTCCTTAAACTTTATAGTAAATGGGTTTGAACTTAAGTGTTCACAGCCTAGTTTATCAAAAGTTTCAGCAAGTGTTTTTTCATTTAGAGTATGATCGTTATTCTGTAGCGCCATTTTACAAGCTTCATATAGAAAAACCATGAGTTGCCTAAACTCCCCTCGACAAACAGCAAAGAGTGCGCGAGTTAATTCTTTGCTATGCAAAACTGGACGCGTATCAAATGACATTCTTTTTGAAAAGCCAACCAAAAGCAATCTAAAATGTTCACGATCTTCTTTACGTATATAACTAAAATATTCCAAGTGCTTCCTGCGCCGAAGTCTAGACCCCCATTCAGAATCATTAATTATATCTTTCATCCAAGGCATTCCTACTAATACAATAGGTATATTTGCTGCTTCACTAATGAATTTTAGTGCACTCGTAATTATCTGGATCTCTTGGTAATTTTTAAACTTAATTAAATCATGAAATTCATTAATGATAAGTAATTCAACATTAGCTGCTGTTAAATTTCGCACCACTTTTTTGGTCAAGTCGGTTTTCATCCCACGTTTTTTTTGGTGACATCCAAAAGTATCTAAATCTGACAATATTTGTACTAAAGTATTTTCTAACCCCTTATTACTCGAAATATTTGTAATGAGCACAGGAACATCTGAATGCCTAAAGCCACTATTAGCATTAACCCTTCGCCGATACTCTTGGATCAAACGTGTTTTACCTGACCCTGTTTCACCAGTAAGCATCATACATTGAGGATCTGATTGATAATCTCTATTGAATCTTAGATCATCAAAATCTTGAAAAGTTTCTGACACTATTGGTAATTCAATAAAGCAAAGCCCAAACTCTTTAAGTGCTGTGTCCTGTTGAAGCGTCAATTTAGTCATCAATATCCTTCCAAATCCATATCCCAATCATCATCTTCCATTTCTGCCTCTACTTGATTGCAGCTAATTGACTTCTGCGGTTCACTTTCTGGGAGGACTATTGTGGATTTACCTGTTGAGCTAATATCAGCTAATTGAGCTTTCTTCTTAACTCCAGAGAGCTTGGCTTTAATTTTAGATTCATTAAAGAGTTCTTGCTCTTGCTGTACTCGAGCATGGATTGCCATTCGGGCTTTAGCTAAACCTAGATTGTTCTTACTCTCGCGTATTGTTTCACGATTAATTTTCTTAATTACTTTATGTTCGTGAAGGCTCAAACCATTGGCATACCCAGTAGTATCAGTACAAGGTACTTTGAGGTAGCCCCCTAACTCCTCTAGGTAAACATGGATACTGGAGAGATCATCAGGGTCTATCTTAATCAGTTTTTTTATAGAGTCTTTAGTTTGCGGATAGTGCTTACGATAATCAGCCAATGCCGTTGAGTCATACATCAACTCTTCATATTTAAAACCATTTCGAGTTAACGTTCTTTCATCAGTGATCCCCATCAGCACATTGAAACGCTCTTCATCCTCTACGCCCATCTGTAAGGGTGGGTATATATCAAAACCATGCTGCCACTGTTTTATTGGTATGCGTGTATCCCGAGAGTCTGAGTCCTGATGATAAATATCAACAATCCAACGATGAAACTCCTCGACAAATACTGAAAAACGCATAATGGCGTCTTTTTCAGGTTTGTAGTCCTCTTTTTCTAGAATATTTGAGAACGTTTTCCCAGGTAGTTCAGTTAAAAAATATTGGTTAATCATGCCAAAAAAACGCTCAACAAACGGCTTTAACCATGGCTTACGAACCGGGTTATATTGAATATTTATACCAGCCTCTTTACAAGCATGGTCTAAACTCTTTGACCAAAACTCAGCTCCATTATCAACAACCAAGGTTTCAAATTTTCCATAACAAGGCCAATCGTTTTGAAGCTCTATTCCGATATTACCCAGCGTTTTAGGCTTTATGGCATGCACAATTGCTTTAGCCGCTGAAACATAAGATGGAGCTTTATAGCTCAAATGAAAACCTAAAACACAATTACTAAAGACGTCAACGATTAAAGTCAGGTAAGGCCTTCCGAGGGGAATAAGTAATTCATCGTCGAGAAGAATTAAATCGAGTGGCGTATGATCTATTTCAACTCGCTCTAAAATCCGAGTGGGCGGTATATGAGAAGAGCAATAGGCGAACCATTGATCAGCTTTGAACTTACCATGCCTAGCGACAGCTATTGGGTAAGGTGGTAGTGACTTTATTCTTTGGTTGAAGGCTGTATAGGAAATAATAGGGATCTTCCCATCCACAATTGTTTCATTCTCAATGGTGATGACATCTTTATAGTACTGGTAGGCAGTTGTCACTTTCGGTCTTTTGGCGTCTAGAAAACGAGATAATGCTCGCTCAAAAAATACCTCGTCGCCTTCCACTCGCTTATTTCGGTTACCCATTTTATGGCGCTTAACAACCAAAGAGGCTAAATCACCATTACTATCAATATAACTCTTACGCCAACGAACCACAGTTCGCCAATTAGGCCGTTTGTCTCTATTGCCTTCAAATAGTTTATCAAGAATTGGGTCTAGTTTATTTTGCGTCCAGCCTCCTGAGTTTTCCTGCTCGATAAAACTAATTAGTTTGTATTTATCTAGAGCTTTTTCTTTAAGGAAGTCAGGGAAAGTATCTAAATCTCTCTTAACTAACTCAGCATCATCTAACTTGACGTATTGAGCTGGGGTTTCAGGTTTTTTAACAGATGTAGACACTGTGAATTCATCTTCAAAGTCCATTATGCATTACACCAGACAGATGGATTGCAAGTTAGGTCATCTTGACTTAGATCAGCCTCTAATAAGCCTTTATTTATTAGCGAATAGAGAAACGAGCGAGTTTCACCGACTGAAAGCGCATATTCATCGGCAACATCATCCAGCTGGATTTTTCCTGAATTTTGAATCAACTGTAGCAATTCACGCTGAATATCACTCACAACATAGATGCCAGAATATCGGTGCAATAATTTGAGATTATTTAAGATTGGGTTTACACGAATTTGCTTATCTGTAACAAGTATAAGCTCAGTGCCGAGTGCCTGAGCAGCCTCTTTCTTAGCGACAAACTTTGCTTTAAAAATAGGGTCGAATGTCTTGCTGTAAGGTTTATATTCATGAAACTTTGTCGTCCCATCAATGTAGTGAAGTAACGCGTCCGGCGTATAAGGTAATCTTTTACCCTCAAAACAGTAATAAAACCCTTTGGGTTGGCTGCCAAAAGTCTCGATTGTCTCATTATATTCATGGTGGAAACATGCATCGAACTCCAATGTGCTCTCACACATTATCGTTTCGCTCACTTTTGCACTCGCGAATTTAAAGACGTTTTTATTGGGCGAAGGCTTACGTAAATTTCGAATATACATGAGCAAAACTCGAGCAACTTAAGTACACTTAGTGTACAGTTGCTCGATATTTTGTCAAATTTGTCAGGCTATGCTTTAATTTTTAACTCAAGTAATTGATTTATATAAAATTGAATTATGTAGTTAAAATACAAAACATCATTTTATGTCAATCTATGCTTTAAATTTGTCAGACTATGGTTATCTTATGTCAATGTATGCTTTCAGTGACACAGGAAGAAATTTAGTAGTCGAAGCCAGGTTGGGCTTTTACCCCTGCCTCAAACGCATGCTTTATCGGCTGCACTTCACTTACAGTATCAGCTATCTCGATAATCGCTCGATGACACGCTCGCCCAGTTACAATCACATGCTGCATCTTAGGGCGGTTTTCTAGCGCCTTAATCACACGTTCTACATCTAGATAGTGGTAGCTCACCATGTAAGTTAGCTCGTCTAACATGACCAAATCTAAGCTCTCATCTTGCAGTAGCTTCTCGGCAGCATCCCAAGCTTTTACTGCCGCTGCAGTATCTTTATCGCGGTCTTGGGTTTCCCAAGTAAAGCCTGTACCCATGACATGGAAATCGACTCCGGCGCCTTCTAATAGAGTGCGCTCACCGCACTCCCAGTTGCCTTTAATAAACTGCACTACAGCCGCTTTCTTACCATGGCCAACGGCGCGCGCGACGGTACCAAAACCCGATGTAGACTTACCTTTACCGTTACCGGTTAACACCAGAAGAATACCTTTCTCTTCTGTTGCTCTAGCAATCTTGGCATCTACGCCCTCTTTGACTCGTTGTTGGCGCGCTTTATGTCGCTCAGCTTTTACTGCTTCTGCTGATTTGCTTTCGCCATTATCAGCTTGCTTTGAATCACTCATTACATATCCTTGTGCGTAGGGTTATTTGCGCATTTATATTGGCACATCATTTAAGTCGATTTTTTCCATATATCAGCCAAGGCTTCAACATCTAAGTGTTGCTCAAGCACGTCAGCTAAGCGGTCCAGCTGTTGCTCTCTTATTTGGTCGACATCAATACTATTAGCATCTTGCATTCCCGCCCACTGCAGTAACAATTGGCAAGCTTGCGGTGAATCAAACAGGCCATGGATGTAAGTACCAAAAATTTGATTATCAGTAGATAGCATACCTTCACTCTGCCAGCGTTTTACTGCTGTAGACTCATTTTGCTGATTATCTTTGCTCCGTCGGGTTAGCGTCAATGGCTGTTCCAATTTCATCAGCGAGTTAGAGCGCCCACAATGAATTTCATAACCTTTAACTTCTGCTTGTTTCCCTAACAGCGACAGTACGCCCTCTACTTGCAACAACACCTTGTCGCTTGTTAGTTCCGTGACCACAGGTAGTAAACCTAGTCCTTCACTGCTTCCAGCGTTATCTTCAATACCCTCTGGATCGTCAATCAGATGTCCAAGCATTTGATAGCCGCCGCAGATCCCAAGTACCTTACCGCCATAGCGAAGGTGCTTTTCTATCTCTTTATCCCAGCCTTGCTCGCGAATAAAATCCAGATCAGCGCGAACATTTTTGCTGCCAGGGACAATAATCAAATCCGCTGACGGTAAACTAGAATGGCTCTGTTGGCCTTTGTCTTGCGCGTGCTTGTGAGATTGAGTTTGCAATGAAACATACTCAAATTCGATTTGAGGATTGAGCCTTAGTGGGTCAAAGTCGGTGTGGTTACTAATGCGAGGTAAAACCAGCACTAATACTTTGAGTTTAGCATCAGTGCTTTTATCTGGCGCGGCAATCAGTGCATCCTCAGCATCAAGATGCAGATCATGTAGGTAGGGCAATACAGCTAATACCGGTTTATGAGTATAATTTTCTAACCAATCCAAGCCCGACTGCAATAGACTGATATCACCACGAAAACGGTTAATCACAAAGCCCTTTACTCGTGCTTGCTCCGACTCACTCAGTAGTGCCAACGTACCAACTAAATGCGCGAATACACCGCCTTTGTCGATATCTGCAATAATGATAACAGGGCAGTCGACCTCTTCGGCAAACCCCATATTGGCAATATCACCCTCACGCAAGTTTATCTCTGCTGGGCTGCCAGCACCTTCAACGAACAGCATTTGATAGTCATCAGTTAATCGCTTGAAAGACTCCTTAACCGCAGCCATTGCTTTAACGCGGTAACCTTGAGCATTTCTACCAAAGTAATCTTCCGCTTCCATCTTCATCAACGCTTTACCGTGGACGATAACCTGCGAGCCAGTATCTGAACTAGGCTTTAATAAAATAGGATTGAAGTCGATTTGCGGTTCAAGATGACAAGCCACGGCTTGCAAAGCTTGGGCGCGACCAATTTCGCCACCATCAATAGTGACCGCGCTATTGAGCGCCATATTTTGTGGTTTAAAGGGAGCCACTTTATAACCTTGGCGAACAAACATGCGGCACAAACCCGCAACCAAGGTACTCTTACCTGCATCCGAGGTTGTACCTTGCACCATCAACACCTTAGCTGGCTTTTTATGATTTTTATTTTTGCTTTCTAAAGTCGACAAAACACTTCTCCTAACCTTTTAGTCGCAAAGGTAAGCCCGCCGTAACCAGAGTTACTCTGTCAGCAATCGCAGCAATATCCTGATGTAGCCACCCAGCTTCATCCACAAAGCGGCGACTTATTTCTCCCATTGGTACAACGCCGCAACCAACCTCATTACTGACCAAAATTATTTCACCAGGTAACTCGGCGATGGTCTGTAAAAACTCGGCTTTAGTCGTTTGCCAATTATCAGTTTTTTGCAGTAAATGATTGGTTAACCACAAGGTTAAGCAGTCGACGAGAACTAGACTATTTTGCTGCACATTACTCTTTAATGCCGCTGTTAACGCCAATGGAGACTCAATGGTGCGCCAATCAATGGCTTCTGTTTGCCGTTTAGATTGATGCTGTACGATACGTGCTGCCATCTCTGTGTCCAATGCCTCTGCAGTCGCAAAGTAAAGACACGCTAACTGACGGCTTCCTTTTTGGTTTTTATTATTAGACACACGCTGCATCACTTGTGATTCAGCAAAATTACTCTTACCACTGCGCGCGCCGCCAAGTACTAAATGGATCACCAAGACGCTCCTACAATGAGTAATAACAAGTAACAAACGACTTCGGCAATTTGCTGAGTCGCCCCAAGCGTATCACCGGTGTAGCCGCCAATTTGTTTGTTAAACCACCGCGCCAATGCAATCCGTACAATCAATAGACCCGAGATAAGCACTAAAGCTTGCACAAATGATATTAACAATAACGAAATAAATGCTGTAGCCAGCAAAATAGACAGTTCGTTGATACTTTGCTGCATTGCCAGTGGCTTACTTTTACTGCTGGCATCATCGGAAACATACTGCTCAGAAAAGATAAAACTAGAGGCAACAACACGGCTTAAGGTATGGCCAACAATTAGTGCGAGACTAACGCTACTGGGATCAAAAAGCGCCAACTCACTGAGCAGTTGCCATTTGAGCAGTAAACACAATAGCAACGCCAACGCGCCATAACTGCCGAGTCGAGAGTCTTTCATGATGCTAAGCTTGGCTTCAATAGTCCAACCACCGCCTAAACCATCGGCTGTATCAGCCAAACCATCTTCATGAAATCCCCCTGTTAATAACACGCTAGCAATCATGGCGAAGATAATCGCAACACTTGGTGACACCCAAGGCAACATCAAGCTATAAACTAAAGCACTGAGCACACCAATAAGCGTACCAACCAAACCAAAATAGCGGCTAGCCTGATTTAGCTTTTCAGCATCGACTTCAATCCACTTTGGCATGGGGATCCGTGTAAAGAAGCCCATTGCGATAAAAAATAGATTGAGCTGTTGCTGCCAAGGTGCCATTAGATCTCTATCCCCGCGTCAGCAAAACTTGCCATCTCATTGTAGAAATTGGCCGCCGATTGAATTAACGGGAACGCTAGGGCTGCGCCCGTGCCTTCACCTAGTTTCAAGCCCAGATTCAATAAGGGTTTGGCTTGCATAAATTCAAGCATTAAGTAATGGCCTTTCTCATCTGACAGGTGCGAGAAGATCATATAGTCACGGCAATCAACATTAATATTTATCGCTACTAAAGCTGCAGCCGAAGCGATAAAACCATCAATAACCACTAACATGCCGCGCTCTGCTGCAGCGAGAATCGCGCCTGTCATCTGCACAATTTCAAAGCCACCAATGCAAGCCAATACCTGCATAGGGTCATCAAGTTCACTGTGGTGTAGTAACATCGCTTGCTCGACTAACATCTGCTTACGCTTAAATGTGGCCGCATCGATTCCAGTACCGCGACCAACACAATCGGCTGCGGGGATCCCAGTTAACACCGACATAATCGCAGCAGCTGCAGAGGTATTGCCTATGCCCATTTCGCCAAGCGCTATCAGGTTACAACCATTCTGGTGATGCTGTTGAACGCGAGCAGTGGCCATATCAAACCCCTGCTTAACAGCCCCAAGTGTCATCGCTGCGCGCTTATGAATTGGGCCTGTTCCCGCCCCTAAACGCTGATCAATAACCCCACTCTCACTTTCAAAGGGTTGCAATACACCACAATCTATCACTTCCAGCTCTAATCCAACTTGGCGGGTAAACACGTTAATTGCAGCCCCGCCAGCCATGAAGTTCCTGACCATTTGCTCAGTCACTTCACTCGGAGCGATAGACACACCAGAATCCGCTATGCCATGATCAGCGGCAAACACTATCATTTTTGGATTGTTGATCTGTGGGCTGTCTTTACCTAGCACTTTTGCAATTTGCAGCGCGAGTCCTTCTAGATCGCCAAGCGCACCTAATGGTTTAGTTTTGGTATCAATTTTCTGTTGAATTGCTTCATCAAACTCTGAACTCAATGGCTTTATATTAAACATCTAACCTTTTGCTCCCAACATCCCAAAAGGGATAAATTAAACTGCAACCACGTTAAGTGCGTTTTGCACTGCGGCTGCCTAAAATAAACAAGAAAAATATACTGCCCATCACTGCGGTGATAATCCCAACGGGTAACTCTTGGTAGCTCAATATTGTACGTGCCAATACATCAACCCAAACCATAAATAGCCCACCTATCGCAGCAGTCAGCAGTAACGGGTAACGGCCAGGAAAGAGCAAGCGCACCGTGTGCGGTACCATCAAACCGATAAAACCTATGCCACCGCAATTTGCGACTAATATCGCTGTGATAAGCGAGCACAGTAACAACATAGATAACCGTAGACGCCCAACGTTTATCCCTAAAGTGTGCGCTGTCTCATCGCCGGCTCGCATCGCAACGATCTGCCTTTTAAATAACAGAATAACTAACGTACAAATCGACACTATAATTGCGGGTAAAATCAATCCAGACCAACTGGCTTTAGCAAAGCTACCTAAACTCCAAAAAAGCACTGAAGCGGCCGCTTGAGGGCTCGAAAAGTACAGCAGTAAACTGGCCATGGCACCAAACATAAATGAGATAGCGACACCGGATAACAGCATACGCTCGACCTGAGTTGATAAATTTCGACCACACAAACTCAGTACCATCAATACCGATAAGCTGGCACCAATAAATGCACCAAGAGGTAAGCTTAGCCACAATATACTTTGGCTAAATAGGGTTAAAACCACCACAGCACCAAAAGACGCACCAGAAGATATGCCAAATAGGTAAGGGTCGGCCAACGGATTACGAGTCACGGTTTGCAACACACTGCCCGCAATAGACAGACCAGCTCCAGCAATAAACGCCAGTATGACTCGCGGTAACCTTAGCTCCCAAATAATGCGTTCAGTCACACCTTGGTTTTCACCTAGGCCGAAAGCTTTGTGGCTAAAGACCTGTAACACGTCATTAGCTGAAATACTTGCGGCACCAAAGCTTGTTGCTGCAAATGGTGTAATAACCGCTATTAGCAGTAGCGTAATGAGCAATAGTAATTGATAGGACTGTTGCCATTTACTCTGAGCAATAACAGACAATGAATTAGACATCCTTGCCACCCTCTTCTAATCCATGATGCGATTTACTGCGCGGTTCATAACCATAGAAATAACTGATAAGTGGGTTACCGTGCTGTGGGTGAGGTTTAACTTCACAACAGACATCAAACACTTCGCCAATACGCTGCTCTGTTAACACTGCTTTGGGCGTGCCCTTGGCTACACAGCGCCCCTTATCAAGGAGTAATAACTCGTCGCACAGAGCACTGGCAAGATTGAGATCATGAATTGAGGTGATGACTGTTATATTAAGCGTGTGCAGTAACTCTAAGGTTTGGATTTGGTAGCGAATATCAAGGTGATTAGTTGGCTCATCCAAAATCAACAGCTGTGGTCGCTGAACAATCGCACGAGCGATGAGCGCACGCTGTTTCTCGCCACCAGATAAGCTTTCATAAGCTTGGTTAGCTTTATCAGCCAAGCCCACTTTAATTAAAGCCTGAGCCACAACCTCTCGATCATCAGCATTGGTAAATTCAAACGCGCCTTTATGGGGCGTCAAACCTAGGCTGACAAGCTGAGTGGTGGTCATTTCAAAGTGATGTGGTGTATCTTGCAGTACAACAGCAATCTGCTTGGCAAATGCCTTTGCTGATAGTGCTGTAATTGGCTGACCAAATAAATGAATTTTACCGCTTGTAGGTTTGATAAAGCGATATAGACAACGCAGTAAGCTAGATTTACCCGCACCATTGGGGCCAATAATGCCCAGCATGCTTCCTTTAGCTAAGCTAAATTCGATATCAGATAATATGGGCTGGCTATTTAATTTCCAGCCTAAGCCGCGAACAGTAAGTACTGTTTCTGATGCCTGACTAGACATTCAATAAACTGCAAAACATGTGTTAGTACACTCCCTTGAGACGCCCGCTCAAGTTATTCAGTATGGTTAAGTTAGGCTGGTATCTGACTTGGGGCGAAAGCTATTTCGCTCCCATACAGTTGCGGGTACAGTCCGGACTCATTAGCCTTATGCGGCCACCGGTTCCCAATTTGTGCGATAAAGCACCTAACTTAAATTTAGTTTGTGTGGTTTACCTCATTTTGAGGTAATAGGCTGCAGTTTATCATGCAAAGCTGATAAGGCATTGCACTTGATCAACAACTTGTTACTCCAGCCCCCAATTAAGGCTTAAGTATTGCTGGCCACCATCTTCCAAGACATCAATAACCACCGTCGCTGCATAGGGCAATTTCAAAGCACTGTAGATCCCTGCGCACTGTTTTAGTCCGAGGGATTTAGCCATTAAGTGTCGAATAACGCCGCCATGGGTTAATAGCAATATAACCTTACCTTTATACTGCTCAACTAAAGCCTCCCAAGCCTTATCCACTCTAGATTCAAAAGCTTGCATCGTTTCGCCGTTTGGTGGGGTATGCACCCATGGATTTGCCCAGTAGGCATCCAACTGCTCACTGTATTGCTGATAAAGCTCAGTGAAAGGCTTTCCATCCCAATCGCCAAAATTAACTTCCATAAAACCGGCCAGTTCAACAAAATGAATATTGTGCTGCATGGCAAAAGCTTGAGCGGGTTCTGAGCAGCGCAATAATGGCGAACTCACCACTAGATCCGCCATGCTGTTTTTAGCCAAATGACAGGTTTTACTATTTTTAAGAGTCGAAAAAGCCACATTTAGCTGCTCTTTTCCAGCTAAACTCAGCATAACATCCGTATGACCACGTAAAATATTGCCGCCTTCGCAGGCACCATGTCGTAGTAAAATCACCTTGGTATTTTTCACCAAACAATCCAACCAATTATATTTATCAAATACTTACAAGTAAACCATTACATATTCTTATTGAAAAAGTATCAAGTTTTAGGGGTTGCACTTTCGCTAATGACTCACGTATTATGGACGTCTATACGTATAAATGTCCAAAAATAAATAACTTAGCCTAGTAATGCTAGCTTTAAGTTGATAAGAATGGACAAAGTAACTGAATTTATATTTTGCGACTCTGTATTTGGTAGGAATTTTTTATGGCAACACATACCCTGAGCCCAGTCCCGCACACCCAAGATACTGCCGACAAGGTGTTAGCAGTACTGACTAAAAAGTTAGAGGAAGGGATCCTGCTACTTGATGGTGCAATGGGCACCATGATCCAAGATCGCAAATTTGAAGAGCAACAATTTCGCGGTGAGCAGTTCAAAAACTGGCATTGTGATGTAAAGGGTAACAACGATATGTTGGTGCTCACTCAGCCTGAAGCTATCAAGCAGATCCATAAAGATTACCTGCTGGCTGGCTCCGATATTATCGAAACCAACACCTTTAATGCCACTCGTATCGCCATGGCCGATTACGATATGCAGGCACATTCAGCTGAGATAAATTTACAGGGTGCTCGCCTCGCGCGAGCAGCCGCCAATGAAGTAGAGGCTGAAACCGGCCGCCAATGCTATGTAGCGGGCGTGCTTGGTCCGACCAACCGTACTTGTTCAATCAGCCCTGATGTTAACGACCCTGGGTTTCGTAACGTCAGTTTTGATGAGCTTGTAGACGCTTATATTGAGTCAATCAATGCACTCATTGCCGGCGGCAGCGATATCATCATGGTTGAGACCATCTTTGATACCCTCAATGCAAAAGCGGCACTATTTGCCATTGAAACCGTCTACGACACCCAAGGTTTCCGCCTGCCCATTATGATCTCAGGCACCATTACCGATGCCTCAGGTCGAACACTTACCGGGCAAACGACCGAAGCTTTCTACAACTCACTGCGCCATGTAAAGCCATTAACCATTGGGCTTAACTGTGCATTAGGGCCAAAAGAGCTGCGCCCATATGTAGAAGAGTTATCAAAAATATCCGAGTGTTTTGTCTCGGCGCACCCTAACGCTGGTCTACCCAATGAATTTGGTGGTTACGACGAAACACCAGAGCAAATGAGCGAAGTGATTGAAGAGTGGGCCGAGGAAGGCTTTTTAAACGTGATTGGCGGCTGTTGTGGTACCACGCCCGCTCATATCCGCGTCATCCGCGACGCCGTGATTAAGCATCCAGCACGAAAGCTGCCCGATATTCCAGTAGCTTGCCGCCTATCAGGGCTTGAACCGCTCACTATTGATGAAAACTCACTATTTTTAAACGTGGGTGAACGTACGAACGTTACTGGCTCGGCTAAGTTTTTACGCCTGATTAAAACCGGCGAATATGAAGAAGCGCTCAGTGTTGCCCGCGATCAAGTTGAAAACGGCGCGCAGATCATCGATATCAACATGGATGAAGGCATGCTCGATGGCGCTGAAACCATGCACAAGTTTCTTAATCTTATTGCCTCTGAGCCTGATATTTCACGTGTACCAATTATGATCGACTCCTCTAAGTGGGAGGTGATTGAGGCGGGCCTAAAATGTATTCAAGGTAAGGGCATCGTTAACTCTATTTCGCTTAAAGAGGGCGAAGAGAAGTTTATTGAGCAAGCCACATTGGTGAAACGCTACGGTGCGGCTGCCATCGTGATGGCATTTGATGAAGTCGGCCAAGCCGATACTAAAGCACGTAAAGTAGAAATATGTACTCGCGCATACAATGTGTTGGTTGATAAAGTAGGCTTCCCGCCAGAAGACATTATCTTTGACCCGAATATTTTCGCCATTGCGACCGGTATTGAGGAGCACGACAACTACGCCGTCGACTTTATAGAAGCCACTGCAGAGATAAAGCGTACCCTGCCCCATGCCATGATTTCAGGCGGAGTCTCCAATGTGTCATTCTCGTTCCGCGGTAATAATCCGGTGCGTGAAGCGATCCATGCGGTATTTCTGTACCACGCTATTCAAGCTGGTATGGACATGGGTATTGTTAACGCTGGGCAACTGGCGATATACGATGATATTGATCCTGAGCTTAAAGCGCGGGTCGAAGCCATTGTGCAAAACTTGCCCTGCACCGTTAACGACTCAAGTAATACTGAATTGCTACTCGAAGTGGCAGAAAAATTCCGCGGCGATGGCAGTCAGGCCGCCAAGAAAGAAGATTTAGAGTGGCGCACAAAACCGGTTAATGAGCGCTTAGCTCATGCATTAGTCAAAGGCATTACAGACTTTATTGATGAAGATACTGAAGAAGCCCGTTGCCAAGCCAGTCGCCCGCTGGATGTGATTGAAGGGCCATTAATGGATGGCATGAACATCGTAGGTGACCTATTTGGCTCAGGCAAAATGTTCCTGCCACAAGTGGTTAAATCTGCACGAGTGATGAAAAAAGCCGTCGCTTACCTCAACCCTTATATTGAACTTGAAAAAGTTGCTGGCCAGTCCAACGGTAAAATACTAATGGTGACGGTTAAAGGCGATGTCCATGATATTGGCAAAAACATTGTTGGAGTTGTACTGGCCTGTAACGGCTATGAAGTGATTGATTTAGGCGTCATGGTGCCGGTCGAAAAGATTATCGAAGTGGCCAAGGCTGAGAACGTCGACATTATCGGCATGTCAGGACTCATTACCCCAAGTCTGGACGAAATGGTACATAACGTTAAGAGCTTCCATAAAGCGGGCTTAACTATTCCATCGATTATTGGCGGCGCGACCTGCTCAAAAATCCATACTGCCGTCAAGATTGCACCGCACTCGCCTGAAGGTGCGATCTATATCGCCGATGCTTCACGCGCCGTCCCTATGGTGTCAAAGTTGATCAATAACGATACCCGCCAAGCAACGATTGATGAAGCCTATCAAGAGTATGATGTGATGCGCGAAAAGCGTCTGTCACAAACCAAGCGTAAAGTCATCACCTCTATTGAAGCTGCCCGTGAAAATCGTTGCCAGCATGACTGGCAAAACTATACGCCATTTGTGCCGAATCAACTTGGGCGTCAAGTCTTTGATAACTACCCGCTCGAAGATTTAGTGGAGCGTATCGATTGGACGCCCTTCTTTAGAAGTTGGGAGCTACATGGTCATTTCCCACGCATTTTAGATGATGAAGTGGTCGGTATTGAGGCACGTAAACTGTTTAGTGATGGTAAAGCGATGCTGGAGAAAATCATCAGTGAAAAGTGGCTCACCGCCAAAGCCGTTATCGGACTGTTCCCAGCCAATACTGTTAACCACGATGATATTGAACTTTACACCGATGAAACTCGCAGCGAGCTTGAGATGACCACTCATCACCTGCGGATGCAGATTGAACGTGTCGGTAATGACAACTTCTGTTTAGCCGATTTTGTTGCGCCAAAAGACTCGGGCGTTGCCGATTACATGGGCGGCTTTGCAGTCACTGCAGGCCACGGTATTGATGAGCACGTAGCGCGTTTTGAAGCGGATCATGATGATTACAGCGCCATTATGCTCAAGTGCTTGGCCGACCGTTTAGCCGAAGCGTTTGCCGAGCGGATGCATGAGCGTGTACGTAAAGAGTTCTGGGGTTATGCAGCAGATGAAACGCTTGATAACGAAGCGCTTATTCGTGAAAAGTACAAAGGTATTCGTCCTGCACCAGGTTATCCTGCTTGCCCAGATCACACCGAAAAAGGCCTGCTGTGGGACTTATTAAAGCCAGATGAAACTATCGGCCTTAATATCACCGAAAGCTATGCTATGTTCCCAACCGCTGCGGTATCAGGTTGGTATTTTGCTCACCCTAAATCACGCTACTTTGGTGTGACCAATATTGGTCGCGATCAGGTAGAAGATTACGCCAAGCGTAAAGGGATGAGCATCGAAGAGACTGAGCGCTGGTTAATGCCAGTTTTGGATTATGATCCTGAGTAAAATCGCACGTTAAGTGGGGGGAGTGCTTCCCCCACAAATTTCACTTACAACTCTATTTTTTAGCCATATTGCTAACAAGATGACTGGCAAGCGCAGCGCAAATCTCTTGTTTTTGATATGCTTCAGCCCAATAGAACTCACCACACGGGTTAATTTCTAAGAACTTTAGTTCACCATTAGGCGTCAAAATATAGTCTGCAGCGCCATAATTCAGCCCTAAACTCTTAGTAAGCTTAATCAACTTTTGAGCCTCTTCCTCCGGTAAATCATAAGCAAACCAAGCAGCTAATGTTGTTGCGCCCTTTCTTCGCCAGTCGTAGTTTTCAGTTTGAAACTCATTACTGTTGATAGCGATGCAAAAAACCTTGTCCCCGACCACAGTTGCCCGCAGTTCTAACTCCTTCGGCAGAGATTGCTGAAATTGCATTGGGCAGAAACGTAAATCCTCAAGTCTATCTAAGTCACTTTCTTTTACTGGATTTGTAAAGACTACATTTTCCTTTCCATCCTCATAAATAGCAAAAGCTGTCTGCATTTTGGTAATAATATTGCCATTATGTTTATTATAAAAATCAAGTGCTGCTTGAGGATCATTAGTAGTAAGAGTATCTGGGATATCAATGCGTTGTTCATTGGCCTTAATGAGTTGCAGTTCTTTAGATGATGCCTTTCGAATACTCCAATAATCATCAATCTTAAACACATTCAAAGCATCAAAATAGCCGAGAACAGTGCGTTTAGATTCTTCAGAACAAGCATTTCTGGTTTGCCTATCGATATCTTTAGGTAAATCCCGAGCAATATGAAATCGGCGATACCAGATTGCACCAATATCCGATAGTAAATATTGCTCACCCGTTTCCAAAGTCAGTACTTGCTCTTTATCTAAACCTTGATAGGAGGCAATGCTAACCTTAGTCGGAAATAGATCAGTATTAAATCTAGCGACTTTCACCCCATAGTTTAAAAGGTGCTTAGTAACAGTCTCGACTGATTGATTATCGTTAGAATGTGTAATGATTAACACAACGTTATTACTCATGAGATAGCCCTATATTTACGTTATTTTTTATACATCGCGCTATAGATTGCGCTATAGGAAAGTCCAATTCCTTTTGCAACATTCCCCATTCACCGCATGGATTAACTTCCAAAAATACATAATCCCCATTCGTCGCTCTGATGATGTCTAATGCCCCGAAATTTAAACTAAGACGCGCCATTAAAAGTCTGATCTGCTGACAAACAGTGTCCGGCAGTTGATAAGGCTTCCAGCAAAAATGCGGATGTTCTGCACTACGCCAATCTAGACTTTGTTTACTTCGTGCTGTTTTAAGTGAAATTTTTCCGGTAAAAAACTCACCTGCAACAAAAACGACTCGCAGCTCATAAGCCTTTTCTATCTCTTGTTGAAACTGCATGGGGCAATACTTCAAACTATCTAATTTGGATAAATGCTCACGGTTTACTTTTGAGGTATAAACGAAAGCCTTGGGATTACTCATGAAAGTGGTTAGCGGAGTCAGCATTTTGGTAATAAGATTACCGTTTTCACTCTCAAAAAATTGTCTTACTGCGTCAGGGGAATTACTTAGTAACGAGTTCGGAACTGACAGTCCGCACTCTTTAGCGAGAATAAGTTGCAGTTGTTTATTTTCAGCGCGTTGGATGTCAAAAGGAAAGTCAAACCAGAATATCGATTCCAATGCATACAACACCGCATTTTTTGCCGCCGTAGACTCCTTGGTAGCTTGGCTTAACGTTTCACCCGTTAGGACAGAGTTCAAATTAGAGTGTTGATTTTTTCTAAACCAAACTGCGACGAAGTCAGATAAATAATGGCGAACGCCATCAATTTCAATCGTACCATTAATCCCCTGATTAGTTTGCATCGCTGAAATTTGAATATTCAATGGAAACTGGTCTGTATTCATCCTGACCATCTTCAAACCTAAGGCAGCTAAACTAGCATCCACCAATTCAGTAACGTAATAATCTTGGCTATGGGTTAAGCACAGAACTTTATGGCTCACTTATAATCTCTTCTGGCAGTTAAAAAAGTGCTGAAACAGCACTTTTTTTGATATTACATACTTTCTAATTCGCCACCTTCATCACCATCAGATGGATGCTTCATCGTATGCTCTAATTCATCCTTACTTTTATCAGTGATAACGCAACCACCATCACCAGCGACAATACCTCCAGTGACTCGTTTAAGATCTTGCTCTTCTAAAAAATTACTAAAAAATGGCTTATTCATTTATTTTCCCTAATTAAAAATTAAATTGATGGGTTTACTCATAGCAATGAATGACAATAGTGACTAGGTTTATCACCCAGCCATATTTAAGTGACTTAAATAATATCAAACATCACTATTCGGCATTATGCTATCGCAGAAAAGAAGCATTTAATCGCAAAATATTTTCAGAACATCTAAAGAAAAGTCACTATTTAGCATGACCAGTAGCAACACATAAACCGATATACAGAAAGAGCAATACTTTAAATTAAGCTTTCATAAGGACAATGATAAAACTCTAAATAAAAGTCATCATTATTCCCCTAAATATAAAGCAAGATTTAAAAGTGGACAGGGCTTACAACTGACTCCGTTTAAAAAATAGCCAGCTCGTCAATTGTAATCACCTCTAATTCGACAATGCCTTAACAAGAAACTCTCGAAGTGCAACCAAATTACTGTCGTAACTTTTTCGATGTGCGACCACCATATTCAATGGCGAGTTTTCTTTCTTATATTTAGGAAGTAGAGAAATTAACCGTCCTTCTGCAATATCTTGCTGCACGTCTAAACCGGTTTTGTAGGTGATACCCACCCCTTTTAGGGCTAACAGACGTAGGTAATCGCCATTATCTGACACGTGACTGCCACTTACTTTCACTGAAATCGTGCTTAAATCTTTGTAAAATCGCCAATGGCTGGACAAAGTGTCATCACCAGAAAAATGTAAACAATTATGATTTATCAGCTCTTCTGGCTTGGTTGGGGTACCAAACTGCTGTAAATATTCAGGAGAAGCACACAATTCTCGCTTAGCGTTACGTATAATGGGCAGGCAAACCAGTGCAGAATCTTCCGGCTCTCCATACCGTATCGAAGCGTCTAAATTCTGCGAGTAAAAATCAGCATATTTATCACTTACTTTGACTGTTAGTTTTATCCCTGGAAACTTTTCTTGGAATGCTATTAAATGAGTTAACAGCGTATTACGACCTAAGTCAGAAGGCACTGATAGCGTAATATTCCCTCTTAACTCCTCCCCAGAAATAGCTTGGCGCCCCACATCCAAATTTTCCAAAGATTTACGTGCATAAGGCAGAAAATCAGCACCACTTTGAGTCAATGTTAAGCTTCGAGTTGAACGTTGTAATAACCGAGTGTTCAACTCTGATTCAAGCCGTTTTAAAGCTGCACTTGTTGCAGCCGGAGTTATAGAAAGCTCTCTGGCGACAGCTGAAAGATTCTTAAGTTCACAAGCAAGGACAAATACCTTCACGTCAAAAAATTTCATCGTTATTTTCAATTCTTTTTTGAAAGAACTTCTAATTTAAATACTATTAAATGAAAAAGCGAACTCATTTATGCTTTCCTAAACTAACCACGGAGAGCATCACATGCCATCATTGAAATCATTAAAAACCGCAGTCATTGCGATAGCAGCATCCCTATTTCTTAGCCTATCCGCTCATGCAAATAGCTTTGAAAAAATCCCTTTTGACAAAACTACGTTTGATCAACTTCAAGCAAAAGATGAAACCTTTCTAGTTGATATATATGCCACTTGGTGTCCAACCTGTAAAAAGCAACAACAGGTACTGAATGATTATTTCAATGCCCACCCGAACAGTAAGATAAAAGTACTAGTCGTAGATTTTGATGAGCAAAAAGAATGGGTTAAATACTTTAAAGCGCCACGTCAATCAAGCTTGTATCTCTACAAAGGCAAAGAGCAAGTTTGGTTCAGTGTCGCTGAAACCCGTGAGCAGAAAATATTCTCAGCCCTAAACTCAGTGAGTATGTGATATGGATACATTCGCCATACCATTGGCTTTTTTAGCAGGCATACTTAGCCTGCTATCTCCTTGTGTATTACCGATGATCCCGGTTGTCGCCAGCTCTGCCGTACAAAGCTCTCGAAAAGGCATTGTCACACTAGCCTTGGGCTTAAGCCTATCATTTGCATTCGCGGGTACGGTGTTAACTTTTGCACTGATAAGCTTAGGTTTGTCTCCGGAGGTACTGCGCTATTTTTCAGCGACTTTGCTGTTAGCCATAGCGATAACCATTCTAGTTCCTAAGGCGGGCGAGTGGTTAACATTAAAGCTATCTCTGCTGACAAGTAAACTCCCTAGCCACAACGTTAATGGCAGTGGAGTCATGACACAGTTTGCTGTTGGGGCCTCTTTAGGGCTTGTATGGCTACCATGTGTCGGACCCACTTTAGGAGCCGCTATCGCATTAGCCTCAACAGGGCAAAGCATGCTAAGTGCCTTTATGGTGATGCTAGCTTTTGGCGTTGGTACCGCGATTCCATTAGTTGGATTCAGCCTATTGATGAAGAACTCTATCGGGAAATGGTTAAACGGTGGATTAATTGCGAAAAAGATTATGGGGTTATCTCTCATCATTCTGTCGCTCACAATATTTACTGGTTTTGACCGAACACTCGAAGCTCTCGCCTTAGAGCTCATGCCGGAATGGCTCTACAACATTTAATAGGGAACAGCATGAAACTTAACCTTTCTGCCATTGTATTGATTGGAGTTACACTTATGTCATCGACCACCATTGCCGCAGAGTCTGTCAAACAGCCGCCACGCGAGCTACCCAAAGTCATTTTCTTCGATGTAAACGAAACCCTGTTAGATCTCGGTAACGTCGCACTGTCTGTCACTAAAGCTTTAGATGGTCGCGATGACTTAGTCGCAAGTTGGTTCACAACGATGCTGCATTACTCATTAGTAAGTAATGCTATCGATGATTATCATCACTTTAGTGATATCGGCGTTGCTGCACTGCAACTTGTTGCCCAACAGCACCATATTGCACTAACACAAGCCGAGGCTAAACAAGCTATTCAGGTTCCTTTTGGAGATTTACAACCTCATCAAGATGTCATCCAGGGACTCAAGCGCTTACAAGCAATGGGAGTTAAACTCGTCACACTGACAAACTCATCTGATGCCGGAATTAAAAGCCAACTGCAAAATGCCAAGTTAACGCAATACTTCGATAAATCCCTCACAGTACAAAGCGTACAAATTTTTAAGCCAGACTTAAGAGTCTACCAGTGGGCGCTAGAGCAAATGGATGTCGATGCTAAGCAATCAATGTTAGTTGCAGCGCATGCATGGGATATAGCGGGTGCTGCCAAAGCGGGCATGCAAACTGCGTTTATCCAGCGACCAGGCAAATACCAATTCGAATTGTTTGAAAAAGCGGATTATGTGGCTAGCGATATACTCAGCCTAGCAGAGCAATTATCAGCAAGGAAGAAGCCATAGTTTACAACGGTCATTCCAACGGCTAAACCCCTTGAAAGCAACATAGCTGCAGAGCATGTTGCTTTCAGTTTCTTATCAGAAGCTATTTTTAGGGCGATAACTGCGGTAACCCGCCACCCTGAGGTAACGCAGGAACTTTGGGCACGCTAAATGATTACTCGCCTTACATGCTGCGGCATGCCTTAAACCATCTCGCATTGCAGTCATCTGTTCGATCTGTTTATCGAGCAACTCAGCTTTTTCCAGCAAACGTTCGCGATCAACAATGAAACCTTCAGTGGTAAACATTTCGCCAATGTCATCAAGTGACAAGCCTACATTACGACCTAATGAGATCAGAGCTAACTTCTCAATAACATCATTGGCAAAGTCACGTCTCATGCCATTACGTCCTATAGAGCGAATCAGCCCTCTCTCTTCGTAGTAACGGATGGTTGAAACCGGAAGGTTAGTTATCTTTGAAACTTCTCCAATATCCATAAATCCCTCTTGACCTCAAGTCGACTTGAACTAGTAGCATGCCATTAAAACACCACCTCTAACCAAGCCAGTTAATGGAGACAAGCTCATGTGGGATCAACGCTATAGCGACTCGGAGTATGCCTACGGCACGCAAGTAAACGACTTTTTAAAAGATAATTACCATGTTATACCACAAGGAAAAATATTGAGCTTAGGTGAAGGAGAAGGACGTAATGCTATTTTCCTGGCAAAAGCTGGTTACAGCGTCACCGCGGTTGATTCATCAATCGTCGGCTTAAACAAAGCTAAACGATTAGCAAAATTGAATAATGTTACTATCGAGACTATCCATGCCGATCTCGCTGATTATCATCTCGGTGAAAATCAATGGCACGGCATTATTTCGATTTTCTGCCCGTTGCCTTCCTCGATAAGACAAAGCCTTTATTCAAAGTTGCATCGTTCACTTAAAAGAGGCGGCAGTTTTTTAGTTGAGGCTTATACACCCGCTCAAATTCAACGTAACACCGGTGGTGGTAAAAATGCCGACGTGTTGCAAACTAAGCAGACATTAAGCAGCGAAATCACCCAACTCTCGATGGTATATCTACAAGAGCAACAAAGAGAGGTTCACGAAGGGGTTTATCACACAGGTTTAGGTGCTGTGGTTCAAGCAATAGCGACTAAAGTGGGCTAAAGTCCTAACCGCTACTGCAGAGCTTATATTAATCTATACCCACCAGCTTATTCAGCGCTAATAAAATGATTAGCATTGAATAAGCGGCCAACAATACGCTAGTCAATTCGATAATGACTTGATACCAGAAAACCGCGCTAGACAGTGGTTGTCCCAAGTCATCTATAGCTCAACACAGACGCGGCTTTGTTGATACCTTTCTCACTTACGCTGTTTTCCAGAATATAACTCATGAGGTAATTCGCATCTTTCCAGACGCCGCCGAGGGTAGCTGAACCACGGGTGTATAACCAAGGTAAGCCTATAAAATACAAACCATCGACATCTTTGCTCACACCTCGATAATTACTCGGGTAGTTCATTTCATCAAAAGAGATATCTTCAATCCAAAAGAAATTAGGCTTAAACCCGGTCGCCCAAATAACATTCTTAATGCTACTCACGCTGCCTTTTTGAAACTTGATGCAACTTTCATCAGCGGACAAAGTTCTCCCCATATGAATCACATTGTCTTTTGCTAACAGGGACTTCACATCAGTACCAATGACGGGCTGTACGCCCTTGCTGAGCCATTTACCTATTTTGCTAAAGCGTGAAACCGATAAAAAGCCGATTTTAGTGAACCACCACCAAAGCGTTTTGCCTAAAAAAGACTGTGGAATCGCAGCAATTTTATCGGTGCCAGAAAAGTATACTTTACGCCC
Source organism: Shewanella sp. 10N.286.45.A1 (assembly GCF_041470405.1). Taxonomy (NCBI): domain Bacteria; kingdom Pseudomonadati; phylum Pseudomonadota; class Gammaproteobacteria; order Alteromonadales; family Shewanellaceae; genus Shewanella; species Shewanella sp. 10N.286.45.A1. The sequence goes on along the minus strand of NZ_JBFRMK010000049.1, from coordinate 686 downwards.
TGTTTCGGCAACCTCCGACAAGATTTGCACCCCCGAATCACCCGCTCCAACCACTAAGCAATCGCCATCTTGTAATTGCCCTGTGCTCTTATAATTCTCACTGTGAAGTTGAGTAATATTTGGCGCAATATCAACATGGCAGGCAGGAGTAAAAGGGGTATGAAACGGACCTGTGGCAATAATCAACTGCTTAGCTTTATAGCTTGCAGTATCACTGGTAATTTCAAAAAAACCATCCACTTTCTTTACCGAACTAATTTTTTGATTGAACTCAATCGGCATCGAAAATTTTTCAACATAGCTTTTTAAGTAATCGGCAACTTCATATTTATTGGGGTAATAGCCTTTGGGGAATGGAAATGGCATACCGGGAAGGTTGTTGTATTCAGCTGGAGTAAAAAGTTTTAATGAATCCCAGCGCTTTAGCCAAGGGACGCCAATATGTTCGTTGGCATCTAATACCAGGTAATCTTTGCTGTTTTTAGATAAGTTGTAAGCCATAGATAGCCCAGACTGACCTGCGCCAATAATGATAAATTCTTTCATGGTTCCCAAATACGTGCATATTATTTTTGTTATGCTCGCTATTCTAACAGAACACAGCGCTTGCACGGGATTCATTGGAAAATTGTTCAAGACCCTAGGTGTAAAGTTTAGCGTTTAGCCGTATTTATACCAATTGCATT
>NZ_JBFRMK010000048.1:0-27850 GCF_041470405.1 Shewanella sp. 10N.286.45.A1 | reverse complement strand
CAATATGGCTGAAAGCTTAATTTTAGAGGGGCGCAGAGAAAGAACTTTCCCCAGAACAGTAAAACCTAGGCCTCAAAGGTATGCCAAAAATAAAAATGCCGTTCACCTTAAGTGAACGGCATTAGAGACTTAGGTCTCTGTTTTTGTTTCTACCTGCCTGTTTGCCACGCCAGCTTTCTGCCAGCCGTCAAATTAATAGCGCAACAATGCACAATCTAATTGTATAGTTAATTTAACTACAGTAATATATTTATACATTATACTTGCACAGGTGATTTTCGATGAGTTATTGGTACATCGAGACCACCTACGTTGGTCATTCAGTGAATAATTTTAAACGGAGTTTTCAGTGAGATACGGTTTAATTCCCCTTGCGGTTATTTGTTTATTCTCAAGCAACTCATTTGCAAAATTAAAAGTGATTACCCCTGCCGAAGAGGGTCTGTTTGAGCAAATTGAAAGCCAATATGATATAGACTCTGAACTGATCTCTGTTAATGACAAATTTTCACAATTAAATAAGCGCTCCTACGATATTCAAGAATTAAAAGAGAAAATTGCGCTTAATCAAGCACAATACCAAAAGCTTATTACTCAGCTACCCAACAAAATTTTAGCTAAAAGTAATATGAGTAATTTCTACGCTCAAATAGAAGACAATATCAATTCAACGGCTAACTTAACCCTAAAAACAGAAATAGATACTGCTGCATTAGAACGCCACAGCCTCATTATTCAAGAAGAGTTCGAGACGGTTAATAAACGTAGATTACAAAAGAGTCAGCAACTGTTTGAGCTAAAAACAGACATAATTAATAGACTAATCAGCGAACTATCAAAATCGACGAGTAACATGCCTATTAATATTAATGGCTCAACAAAATGCTCTAAGTTTCAATCTATCTCTGATTGTTTGAAAGAATCGAAGAGCCAAATTCTGTCGAGTACCCGCAATAAGTCACCATTTCTGAACGACAAAAGCGTTTTACTTTCTTATCAAGTTGTTGATGCGAATATGAATATGGCAGGCGATCTGCGCTATAACGTTGCAATGGATTTCAAGCCCTCTTATAACAGCAAAATAGATACCGTCTTAAATGAAAAGCTAGGATTACGATCGGCAATGGTGACACTTGTCAGTAACGTGCCAGCAGATTGGTTTATCAATGGTAAAAAAATCGGCTCAGGAAAAGAGTTATTCCATGAAATACCACTAGGAAAACATGGCATCTTGGCGTCATATCAAAATAACGATAAATCCAGCGTTGAGAAGATTGAAGGCAACGGTGTGTTTAGCTATAACTTCAAAGATAACAAGCAGAAACAAATACTCAAAGTAAGTAATAGTGTTGAACGCTTACCTAACGTTGAAGTCGCAAAAGGCAGTATTAAACCTAAGAAAAAAGCCAAATTCACTCTGCTCGCCGATAACACCACAATCCCAACACCTGAAAAACAAAAACAGGCAGACACTGAGTCTCAAAAAGGCTATGAGTATTTTATGGGGGTTGCACCGTCATCAAAGCAACAGAATATCGAATTTACTAATGAGCCGACTAATAAGTAACTTCGTGCAGTAGCCTAGCTTACTAGGGCCTGTTGCTCTTTGATGGGTGTTTTTGCCGCCGATTAACCGCTATTTTGGCAAAGCGAAGACTATGCGGTTTAGTCATTCTCGCCAATTGGTTTCAACGCAGTAAAAATAGCCAAGAAGCACGGCCCTTCGGGGTCGTTTCAATGCTTTTATTACAACAGTGTTATTAGCTTTTCGCTTAGCGAGAGACTTGTACTAAAAGCATTATTCCTTACGGTAAACAATCGAACAAAACCAAGTTAAAAAGGTAAACGGATCCTAGACATAAAGTCAAAAAGCTTACGCGCGGCTTGTATAACGGCAGCCGTGAGGTTCTATAACCAATACCGCTAACGACACAACACCAGTGGCCAAATTACAACTGAGTAACCCGCTGGTGTTAAATTCAACTAAGCATAACGTCGCAAGAGCTGAACCTTATCGTTAGAAGCTAATTAAACCGCTTTGCACTTTAAATAAATCCAACAGATGAAAACAGAAAGATCATTCCACCACCTTAAATGTTAAAAGATAAACTTTTAAGTTAGCCACTTGTAAATTATTAAATGCTAATTTTCTATACTTTACATTGCTTTACCCTACTCGAGCTATTTTTTTTCTAAAATAGGTTCAACTTTGGCAGCGTTAAGTAATCACTCATGAAAGTATCATCTTTTGTTATTCCTATCTTTCTTATAGTCGCGGGCACGCTAACCTATAGCAGTTTATCTGAAGCGAAAAGGCCTGCTGCAGAAGATCGTGCAGTACGCACTGTTCCGGTTATCACAGGTATTGTCGATCAGCATGAACTCGCTCAAACTCTCTCTCTTGTCGGCAAGCTAGATGCTGAAGAATCGGTATTCATTGCGCCGCAGATTGCAGGCAAGATCCGCTCAATTAACGTCAGCTCAGATCAAAATATCACTGCGGGTCAACTGTTAGTCCAACTTGATGATGCTAAAGCTCAAGCTGCGCTTGCTGAGGCTGCAAGTTATCTGGCGGATGAGAAGCGCAAACTGACAGAGTTTTCGAAGCTTATTAGTCGCAACGCTATCACTCAAACAGAGATAGATGCTCAGAAAGCCAGTGTTGATATGGCCACTGCTAGGCTTGCTGCAGCCCAAGCCGATCTTGATTATCACTACCTAAGTGCGCCCTTTTCAGGCACTGCAGGCTTAATCGATTTCAGCCAAGGGAAAATGGTCACCGCTGGCACCGAACTGCTTACACTCGACGACCTTTCAAGCATGCGCTTAGATCTACAAGTCCCAGAACATTACCTTGCGATGCTGAGTCCAGGCATGAGTGTAAAAGCGACCAGCAGAGCCTGGCCCAATACCCACTTCGTAGGCAAAGTGACTGCTATTGACTCTCGTGTAAACCAAGACACGCTAAACCTTCGAGTAAGAGTGCAGTTTGACAACCCGCAACATCATCTAAAGCCAGGCATGATGATGTCTGCAATCTTGGCATTTCCGAGTGTCTCGGAGCCCGTCATTCCAGTACAAGCACTTGAGTACTCAGGTACCAACCGCTTTGTGTATGTTGTTGATGAGGACGGACTCGCCAAACGCACCAAAGTCACCCTTGGGGCACGTATCGACAACGAAGTGTTAATCACCGACGGCCTTAGCATTGGCGATAAAGTGGTAGTACAAGGACTGGTTAATATGCGTGATGGTTTAATGGTTGAAGATCTTAGCAACTCTGCAATTGCCAAAGATGCTAAACAGCAGACAGAACAAGCGCGAGGTAGCATCTAAATGTGGTTATCTGATGTATCCGTCAAACGCCCTGTCGTCGCCATAGTGTTAAGTTTATTGCTGTGTGTCTTTGGCGCAGTGTCGTTCAGTAAACTCGCTGTACGAGAAATGCCAGATGTTGAAAGCCCAGTTGTTACTGTGATGACAACCTATGACGGTGCTTCGGCTACCATCATGGAAAGCCAAATAACCACCGCATTAGAAGATGAGCTCACCGGTATCAGTGGCGTCGATCAAATTCAATCCGTCACCCGTAATGGTATGAGCCGCATTACTGTCACCTTCTTCTTGGGTTGGGATCTCACCGAAGGCGTCAGTGACGTTCGTGATGCAGTTGCGCGTGCGCAGCGTAGACTCCCCGATGAAGCTAACGACCCTATCGTGTCGAAAGATAACGGCACTGGCGAGCCGTCGGTGTACGTGAACCTCAGTTCATCCATCATGGATAGAACCCAGCTTACCGATTACGCCCAGCGTGTACTCGAAGATCGCTTTAGCTTAATTAGCGGCGTGAGCAGCGTCGATATTTCTGGTGGTCTCTATAAGGTGATGTACGTCCAGCTCAAACCTGAGCTAATGGCAGGCCGACAAGTTACCGCTAGCGACATTATTAAGGTACTCAACCTAGAGAACGTCGAAACGCCAGGCGGTGAAGTCAGAAACGACACCACTGTTATGGCTGTAAGAACCGCTAGGTTATATCAAAGTCCTGAAGACTTTGACTATTTAGTACTACGCCGCGCAAGCGACGGTACACCAGTCTATTTAAAAGATGTCGCCGATGTATTTATTGGCGCAGAAAATGAAAACTCTACTTTTAAAAGCGACGGCGTGGTTAACATCAGTTTAGGTGTTGTACCGCAATCAGACGCTAACCCGTTAGAAGTTGCCCAAGATGTGCATAAAGAGGTCGACCGCATTCAACAATTCCTGCCAGAAGGCACCAAACTTATTGTTGATTATGACTCTACCGTATTTATCGACCGCTCAATTGATGAAGTATTTAACACCTTAGCCGTCACCGCGCTGTTGGTGATATTAGTGCTGTACATTTTCATTGGGCAGGCACGAGCAACGCTTATCCCGGCTGTCACTGTGCCAGTTTCATTAATCTCAGCATTTATCGCAGCCAACAGCTTTGGTTTCTCGATTAATCTGTTGACCTTAATGGCACTCATCCTATCGATTGGGCTAGTGGTCGATGACGCTATTGTCGTCGTCGAGAATATATTCCATCACATCGAAAAAGGTGAGCCTCCTATTCTGGCAGCCTATAAAGGTACCCGTGAAGTTGGCTTTGCTGTTGTGGCAACCACTGCAGTGTTAGTGATGGTATTTCTACCAATCTCATTTATGGAGGGGATGGTTGGCCTATTGTTTACTGAATTCTCAGTCATGCTAGCGGTCTCTGTTATCTTCTCTTCAATTGTGGCGCTGACCCTAACCCCTGTACTGGGTAGTAAATTACTCAAAGCCAATGTAAAGCCAAGTCGTTTTAACCTGTGGATTGAAGCTAAATTCGCCCGATTAGAGCAACTCTATCGACGAGTGGTCAGCAAAGCCGTGTCATTCAGGCTAGCAGCGCCTTTAGTCATCATCGCCTGTATTGTCGGTAGTGGCTTGTTGATGAAACAAGTGCCGGCTCAGCTAGCACCGCAAGAAGATAGAGGCGTTATATTTGCCTTTATCAAAGGGGCAGAAGGCACCAGTTACAACCGTATGGCCGCTAATATGGAGATAGCAGAGAAAAAGCTAATGCCACTTTTAGGCCAAGGGGTAGTCAAGTCCTTTAGTATTCAAGCACCAGCTTTTGGTGGCCGTGCCGGCGACCAAACTGGCTTTGTTATTATTCAGCTAGAAGATTGGAATGAACGAACCGTTAATGCCCAACAAGCACTGGGCGTTATCGCCCAAGCGTTAAAAGGGATCCCCGACGTGATGGTGCGCCCAATGCTACCAGGCTTTAGGGGTGGGTCCAGCGAGCCGGTGCAGTTTGTTTTAGGTGGTTCTGACTATCAAGAGCTATTCAAATGGGCAACCGCATTAGAGGAAGAGGCACTGTATAGCCCAATCCTAGAAGGCCCTGAAATTGATTATAAAGAGACCACACCAGAGTTAGTGGTCACCGTTGACCGTGAACGTGCAGCCGAACTGGGAGTTAGCGTCGCAGAGGTATCAGAAACACTTGAGGTGATGTTAGGTGGCCGCAGTGAAACCACTTTTGTAGAACGCGGTGAAGAATATGACGTATACCTTCGTGGTGATGAAAATAGCTTTAATAGCGTAGCGGATCTAAGCCAGATCTACATGCGCTCAGCCAAAGGAGAGCTTATCACCCTAGATACCATCACCCATATTGAAGAGGTCGCGTCGGCGCAAAAACTGAGCCACAACAACAAGCAAAAGTCGATAACCCTTAAAGCCAACTTAGGTGAAGGCTATACCTTAGGTGAAGCACTAGACTTTCTAGATCAAAAAGCCATTGAAATGCTACCAAGTGATATCTCCGTTGCTTACACCGGCGAGTCTAAAGACTTTAAAGAAAATCAAAGCAGTATTTTCATGGTATTTGGCTTAGCCCTGCTGGTAGCATATCTAGTGCTAGCCGCGCAATTTGAAAGTTTCATCAACCCATTAGTGGTGATGTTTACGGTACCAATGGGTGTCTTCGGTGGCTTCTTAGGACTCTACTTAACTGGGCAAGGACTGAACATCTATAGCCAAATTGGCATGATAATGCTGATTGGTATGGTGACCAAAAACGGTATTCTAATCGTCGAGTTTGCCAACCAACTAAGGGATAAAGGTTTAGCGATAGAACAAGCCATTATTGACGCTTCAGCGAGACGTCTACGCCCTATTCTGATGACGGCATTCACCACCCTAATTGGCGCAATACCGCTCATTATGTCAACTGGCGCGGGCTCTGAAAGCCGTATAGCAGTGGGGACAGTGGTGTTCTTCGGCATGGCATTTGCCACATTCGTCACCTTGCTGATCATTCCCGCCATGTATCGATTGATCTCTGGCGCAACCAAATCGCCAGGATACGTCGAAGCCCAGCTGGATAGAGCGATTGCAGAGCAAGCACTAAAACAACAGCAATAGCGACTGTACTTGCAGCGGCTTTAACCATAAAGGGCTTATCATTGCTGATAAGCCCTTTTTACATTTTAAATCCGTCGAACAGAAATCATAACGTAAGTTTATTATATTTATAAAATTTGATAATTTTTATAAACAGTCAACTCCCCCTATACTTCTTCCATCGAAACAAACAAGCCATTACACAGCAGAATTTGGGGTAAGTTATGAAAATGAATCATATAGGCATCATGGTTGGCAATATGGACCAAGCCGTTGAGTTTTATACTAAAGCACTTGGTCTTAAAGTCGTCATGGGCAACACTCAAGTTAAAGAAGAGCGCGAAACCGCAATCGGTAGAATGTGCGTAGCAGTATTTGGTGAAGGCTTTAAAGGTTTCAATATCGCTCACTTAGTGACTACCGACGGTATTGGCGTAGAGCTATTTGAAATGAAAGAGCGCCAAGAGCGCCATGAAGTCGACTTCTCACGTATTGGGATCTTCCACTTCTGTTTGCAAACAGATGACTTCCACGGTGTTATCGAACGCACTCAGCAGCTAGGCGGGAAAGTGCGTATGGACATCATGCGTTATCACCCTGAAGATGATAGCAAGCAAGCTAAAATGGTCTACCTAGAAGACCCATTTGGCAACCTGTTTGAACTGTACTCGCATACATATGAAGAAACCTACGCGTCTGATTACGAGTAAACAGTTTGCTAATTAACATGAGAAGTTAGTAACGCTATAATACTTTTCAGGAAAAGGGTTGGCTATTTGCCAGCCCTTTTTATATCCGTAATAAAACTAACCTTAATTCGTTCTAGCCACTAAAGTTAAGCCTCTAACAAGCCTGATGACTAGCCAAAATAGGAAAAACTAATGTAGTCTAACTGACATCATTGTTATATTTTTGCGTTAAATTTACAGCAAGCAGCAAGTGACTGCGTAAATAGTTAAGAAGGAACCTATGCTAAAGATTTTATTTTTAAGTTTGTTTTTTAGTTTTAGTTCTAGTTTTAGTTTTCAAGCGAGTTCAGCGGATGATTTCAGCCATCTGTTGCAGCAAAAAATCGCCTCTATCGATGCATCTATGTTTGAGACAATTGATAACGACAAGTTTTTTAACCACTATAGTCAAAGAAAAATGTCTTACATACATTTTCCCGAAGACAACTATTTCTCTTGTGGAGTTATCAGCGTACCTTACAAAAAAACGCCTAAAGTACTGTACCAATTAACTTACCAATCTAGCAGAGAAACATGGACTCCATTATCGAATAATCATAGTGTTACATCATACTGGCAGGTTGATTTTTAACGTTAAAAATTATTGGTATAAAAGTGTAAGTCCGTTATATTGATTTCGGTATCAAATTGCAGGGAGGCAATATGAAAAGTCTTAAAATAATCATAGCGGCTGGGCTTATTCTTTTCGCAGTGGTCGAGTTAGCAGTGCAATCAATAAGCTTGCTGTGGCCAATAAGTGCATTAACTATAGGGGCTGCCATTTTATTTTCTTGCACAACATCGAAGTCTAACAGACACAACAATGCTTGGATTAATACTAAAGAGTCGAGTTGGCATAATTCAGACAGTGAACATGATGGTAAAGAAAAATAACCCTACACAGAACCACCACACAAATTGACCAACCCCACTAATAAACACCTTGGAGCAAGTTGTAATTGCTACTGCCATACAGCGCATGGTGCATACTCATACTCATTCCCAACACTTGATTATCTGCAGTACCATTATGTTCCGTGCTTTCGCAATAGGTCGAATATTGTTTTTCAAAGGTTATAACCAAGGTACTGCAAGAGTATTTGGTTTTGCACTGACCTTTTACTCAACCAATACTTCGGGTGTCATTTTTCTGTCTTTAAGCAAAATAAACAACCAACCCGTCAAAAGTAACCAGCATACAAACTGATACACACGCTAAAAGCAAAGGCGACATTGTAAAGTAAAGCTTCGAAACACACCAAAAGCAAAACATTAACCTCGCTCAACACCTACTCCAAGCAAACCTTCTAGAACAATAACTTAACAAGAAAATTCTTTTGCAATATTTACTTGGTAATTTCGTAATGCTGGCCAAGTATTTGCTAATAACAGTGCAATATAAAACATACGTAACTTTTTTAAGGTGTAACTGGTGAAAAAACAACTCTCTTTAGCAGTATCAATCGCATTAGGCTTAGCAGCATGTGGCAGCAGTGATAGCTCATCTTCACCAGAACCAGCCCCTAAATACGACTGGCAAATAATCAACCTCTATGCAGCAAACCAAAGTGATGTCGCTAAAAGTTGTGTCATTTACGACAATGCTATTGCAGAACCGCAGAAAGTCATCACTGCATCGATTGCACTTTATGGCTATAACATTCTATTTCATAACCGCGACGGTAGTGTAATAGCTAAACACACAATTAAAGCTGCTGATGTACCAAGCACTGGCATCGTAACCATTGATAGTGCCAATGTGCCTGACGGTGGCTACGTGTCACTGGAAGAGGTTGATGGCGGCATAGGCGGTAACGCCGACGTCTACATGTTCACTGTACAAAAAGAGTTACTGTCTGATCTAGTGCTTAATGTTCGCCAACCTCAAATTGGCGCCAGCTGCTTTAAAGGTAGCCAAGACTTGCCTGTAGAGACCGTTAAGGGCGCAGCGGTATCAGTGCTTCAAGAGAAAAACATTAGCTATTATCAATCGAGTTATGGAGTAGATGTTGACGGCCATAGCATCTCTTCACATATCCCGGTTAAGTCTGAACTGCCCGCTAAAAAGCAGGTACTCGTCACCGCCTATGAAAATGATAATAGCGGCAATGCCACTATCATGAGTCATTACGGCTTAATCCAGTCTGGGTATATCTACGATAGCAATAATCCTGGCTCAATTGTCGCCAGACCATTAACGAGTGAAAACTTAATCTACCAACCATGGGCGTCAGAAAGTAACCTCAGCATTAGCCAAGATAGCGCCATTTATATGGTTAGCAATCAAGAGACATATCTATGGCAATCAATTTTTGAAGATAACCAAGAGTTTGCTATCGTCGATGGCAGCAGCACCCTGCAGCAATGGTCTGCCTACTTTACCGGGACTGAAACAAACTACCTCTGGCACTATCACTCTTACATGCCACTTGATGGCAGTAATAGTGCCATTGTAAATGTGCTGCCAGAAATGTATGACTTTAATGACATAGCTATTACTAGCAGTTGTAGTGCAGAGACATCTGCAGACTTGTGTATCGATACGGATAGCTTCAGCACCAATGACTTTGATCTGCAGCGCACCCAAGTCCGGTCGACAGCAACTATTGGCGGTCGTAATTTCTACCAATCTATCTATGCTGTACCGAGTGCGCAACAAGTGTTGATGAACAGCAGTGTGGCTATCATGGATCCGAGTGAGAACAATCGTATCGAAGTTGGTCTAACAAAATCAGATAACTTAACACAAGCACTTAGCTATATGATGGCCGAGTCAATGAATATACAAACGGCAGCTAAAGACTCACCAATAGTGCCAAATTTCACTGACACAAACGGATCCATTTTGACCTTAGCTGAAAAGACCGCGGCCCATCAGACTATCCTTGGGACAAACAGCACTATGGTGTCAAACAGCAAAAACTAACTTATCGCTTTAGTTAGCTCACTGCACTCAATAAAAAGGACGCTATGTAGCGTCCTTTTTTTGTCCGTTATCAACACCGATGTAAAACATTTAGACGCTCGAATCACATAAAACAATTAATCAGTTAAAGGCTAATAAAGCAGCATTTAAACCTAAAACCCAGCCACAATAAAGCTATAAAAACTAATCACTCAAGCAGTATCTTCACTACAGACTATAATTAACTGTATTGATAACAACTTGAAACTAAGTTTTCTTTCACCCAACCAGCAAAGGATATGCAAATGATAAAGCCCTCTATGCCCTCAAGAGTGATTGAAACAATCAATGTCAATGGTCAGTTTTTAGTTGATAGACGCAGACCTGAACCCGAAGATATCACTGAAAAACCGCAACTTGCAGCATATGAGCGCCGCCAAGAAAATCTCGCTGACCTCGAAACAAGCATCGACGTTTGGGTTTAACTGCGGCTAATTTCAATCAAAGCCCTACGCCTTCCACCGACTAAATGGCTGCATAACACTTCACTCCACTCGCTAGCTCATGTATTGTCTTGAGGCTACTTGCCAATTATGGACTCTTTGTGAAAAAAATCGCTCTGTTTGTTGATGTTCAAAACATTTACTACACTTGCCGCCAAGCCTATGGTCGCCAATTTAACTACCGAAAACTATGGCAACATCTTGGCTACGAAGGCGAAATAACAAACGCAACTGCGTATGCGATTCATCGAGGCGATGACGGTCAACTAAAGTTTCAAGATGCGCTAAAGCATATCGGATTTGACGTCAAACTTAAGCCATTTATCCAACGCAGTGACGGTTCAGCTAAAGGTGATTGGGATGTCGGAATTACTATCGACATCATGGAAGCCGCCGGCGAAGTCGATAGCATCATTTTGCTCTCGGGTGACGGTGACTTTGATCTGCTAATGCTAAAAGTTTATCAGAAATATGGTGTTGAGACTCAAGTCTATGGCGTGCCAGGATTAACGGCTAAATCCTTGATCGATTCAGCCAGTCAATACCATGAAATTGACGACAGCTTACTGCTCTAATTGCTACGGCTTAAAGCCGATAGCACACAGCCCCTAGTAAACTAAAAGCTGTGTGTTATATGCATTAAAGACAGTAAAGCTGGTCTACATATTGCTTCGCTTGGCTTTGCCAATCAAAGCGTTGCTGCTTTGCTAACAACTCCATTGCACGCCATTTGTCACTACCGTGAAGCGCTAGCGCCGCTTCAAAACTTGAAATTAGCGCTACTCCCTGCTCATGCATGTCGCTTCCCTCAAAGACAAAGCCTGTTTCCATATGCTGCACCGTATCTTTAAGCCCACCGACATGATTGACCAAGCACAGCTGGCCTTCTCGCATCGCTAACATTTGACTAATACCGCACGGTTCAAACGAACTTGGCATCAGAAATAGCGAGCCAGATTGATACAACGAGGAGGAGAGTTGCTCATCATAGCCATCAAGAAACACAAAGTTGTTATGTAGAGCGGCTAGATCAGAGAACTCACGCGCTATTTGTTTATCACCACTGCCGAGTAAAATAAATTGCCCATTTGGCTTTAACAAAGTTAACAGTTCAAGTAGCACTTGCAGCACCGTCTTACCGCGAAAGCTTTCATTCGCCGCAGCGCCTGAAAAGCGATAGCGTAAAATCATCACTTTTTGATCGGTTAGCCTACCAACAGAGGTCATTAAGAATGGCGCTTCATCTGCTAGAGCTGATTGCTGCTTCGCCAACTGTGCGCTGTTTTGCCACTGCTGTAATCGAGACTGCGCCACAAAGTGTTGGCTGCTAACCTGCTCTTTACCCACCTGCCAGCGTAACAGCGCTGACTCAGCCTGCAGAAGCAATGCTTGCCAACCGCTTACTGAGCACTTCGCTCGCGCTGAAGACTGGCAAACTTGGTGGTTATCAATATCAGTGTCATACATACAACCATTTAAGATCCCGATAACCCCGCCCTGCTCAAGCTTGGCCTGCAGATCTGCCTCTAACCCTTCACCGCCAAAAAAACCTTGTTCGGGTATCGAAGGTTTTAACACTTCAGTCGCATAGCTTGGTGAGACGAGATGTACTCGATCTGATAGTACGATGGCCGCTCTTAGAGGATTAACGCAATGGCGATAGCGTGGATCAACTATCGCGGCTAATTGCTGCTCATCGAGCTTGGCGGCCAATTGAGGAAACCATGCCGCCAACGATGACGCCTCATCTGCTAGCGGTCTTATCCCTTGCAGTGCTAAGTTGTGAATGCTGAACACGCAAGGCGTTGCAGTGAGTGCCTCAAAGATAGGCTCAAACGCCCGCAATATAGCGAAAAAACCACAATGCCAATCATGTAGATGGATGATATCTGGCGGTGGCATTATCACGCTGCTTGTTTCACTAGCTTCGATTGCCCGTGAATCAGCAGTTAATGCTGTCGCAACAGCTAAACTGAACAAAGCAAACTTGCTCGCATCGGAAGCAAAAGGGCGAGATGCATCGCCTTGAGAGTAGATCTCACCGCCAGCATTAAACAGAGGGTGTGAGAATAGGTAACAATAGCAATCATCAAGACTTGGATGGGCCGCCTTATAAACGCTGATTTGCTCCTCTCGCCCCGCAAAGTTAACTCTAAGCTTACTGATCAGCTCTGCAGCGATAGTATCTTGTAAAAATCCATAGCTGGGCATGGCCACATCCACCGCCACATTGTGCTGTGCCAATGCTAAAGGTAGATCGCGCACAACATCAGCCATACCGCCAACTTTTGCGCCAGCAATGGCACCATTTTCTGCCGCCAGCATTAATACTCGCGGCCTATTTTGTTTGACGCTCCTCGGCGCTTGGTATTGGTTCGCCATGGTCTATTCATACCCCACAGGCAATCCCAACATGTCACGAGTCACCAGTACCACCCCTTTCTCTGACACTCTAAACCCCTTAGCGCGGTCGTGATCATGGTTATAGCCAATGACACTTCCTTCGGGAATGATGCAGCCGCGGTCGATAATGGCATTTTTAATCTTACAATTTCGTAGCACGACCACATCAGGCAAAATCACCGAATCTTCAACCGAAGAGTAAGAGCACACTCTCACTTCGTTAAATAGCACGCTACGGCGCACTGTCGCGCCAGAGATGATGCAGCCTCCAGAGATAATAGAGTCGAGAGCCATGCCGCGTCGATCCTCATCATCGAACACAAACTTTGCTGGCGGAAGTTGCTCTTGGTAAGTCCATATAGGCCATTTGGCATCATAGAGATTGAGTGCAGGTGTTGGCGACAACAACTCCATATTCGATTGCCAAAAAGAGTCTAAAGTGCCCACATCACGCCAGTAAGCTTCCTCGTTAGGGAAGACACTTCTAAAGCGGTGTGCGTAGACTTGATGATCTTCGATTATCGACGGAATGATATCTTTACCAAAATCTCTGTCTGAGTCTTCATTTTGCGCATCACGCTTAAGTTGCTCGAACAAAAACTCGGTGTTAAACACATAGTTTCCCATTGAGGCGAGGCACTTTTCAGGGTCTTCTGGCAGATGTTTAGGTAATTCAGGTTTCTCTTCAAAGCCTAAAATCTTGCCAGTATCATCGACCTCAACCACCCCAAATGCTCCCGCAGCTTCAGGTGTTGGCACCTCTAAGCAAGAAACGGTCATATCAGCGCCAGATTCCGCATGGGTTGCCAGTAAGCCCGCATAATCCATACGGTAAACATGGTCACCCGATAAGATCATCACGTACTTAGGTAGCTCATGGCGAATGATATCGATATTTTGGAATACCGCATCGGCAGTGCCTTGATACCAATTTTCCGAATAACGTTGAGAGGCTGGCAGAATCTCAACCGATTCCCCCAGTTCTTTTTTAAAATGTCCCCAGCCGCGCATAACGTGGCGTATAAGCGAGTGAGATTTATATTGAGTCACCACACCTATACGACGGATCCCCGAGTTAATGCAGTTCGACAAAGGGAAGTCGATAATCCTAAATTTACCACCAAAATAGAGTGAAGGCTTAGCACGCCAGTCCGTGAGTTCATGTAACCTAGAACCGCGTCCGCCAGCTAAAATAATTGCATAGGTATCACGGGTCAAATTACTGATGTAGCGTGGATTATTACTCATATAAGCTCTCTCCTTGAACGTGCGTTAACTACATGGTTTTTCAACTGAATGCGCATCATGCTCTCCAAATTTCGTCACGGTAACCGGCAATTGTCATATCACTCGAAAAACGACCACTCGCAGCGGTGTTTCTAATACTCATTTGTGTCCAACTCATCTGATCTTTATAAGCGTTTGCAGCATCAACTTGGGCTTGACGATAGGATTCAAAATCGGCGGCTGTCATCCAGGGATCATTAGGGCTTTTAATGCTGGCGATAATTGAGTCGAAAATATCAGGTTCTTGCAGATTAAAATGGCCGCTCTCTAATAGCTCCATCACCTCAGACAGTGCGCTTAACGGCGGCATAAATGAGTCTGGTTGATAGTTCAATCTAAGGGCTGCCACCTCATTGGCATTAAGGCCAAACAGGAAAAAGTTCTCATGACCGACCTCTTCTAACATCTCAACGTTGGCGCCATCTAAGGTGCCTATTGTCAGCGCGCCATTCATCATGAACTTCATGTTACCTGTGCCTGATGCCTCTTTGCCTGCGGTTGAGATCTGCTCAGATAAGTCTGTTGCGGGGCAGATTTTCTCCATCGCGCTGACGTTATAATTAGGCAAAAATGCAAACCGGAGGTATTGACTCACTACCGCATCAGAGTTGACCATGTGAGCAACATTATTCGCCAGTTTTATCAGTAGCTTTGCCATGGCATAACCGGGGGCTGCTTTGCCGCCGATTAACACACAACGAGGCACTAAATCGTCGGTCTTGCCTAGGCGGATCTGCTGATATAGATGGATAACATGTAAGATATTGAGTAGCTGCCGCTTATACTCATGAATGCGCTTAACCTGCACATCGAACATCATTTCAGCATCGAACTCGACACCACACTCGCGACTTATCAACTGCTGTAACTCGGCTTTGTTAGCCTGCTTGACTGCGGCCCACTCTTTGATGAACCCAATATCATCAGTAAAAGCATTTAGCGCATTTAGATGGCTAAGATCCGTTATCCACTCATCACCTAAGCGCTTACTCAGCAATGCACTTAACTTAGGGTTACATTGAGCAAGCCAGCGCCTAGGCGTCACGCCATTGGTGCGGTTATTGAACTTATGTGGCCACAGTTGATAGAAATGACGAAACAGTCCTGAAGTCAAAAGTTGGGTATGTAACCCTGCGACACCGTTAACTGAAAAGCTGGCAACAATGGCCAGATATGCCATACGCACATGAGGCTCACCGCCCTCTTCAATAATCGACATATCGGCAAGTTTGCTAGCGTCTCCCGGCCACTGATGGGCAACATGTTCAAGGTAACGGGCATTGATCTCAAAGATTATCTCCATGATGCGCGGCAGCATATGTTGCATCATTCTTACAGGCCAGCGCTCTAATGCCTCAGGTAGCAAGGTATGATTGGTGTAAGCCATGGTTTGATTCACTATCTGCCATGCCTCATCCCACTCAAGAAAATACTGGTCCACCAGCAAGCGCATCAGCTCAGGAATGGCGATAGCTGGGTGGGTATCATTTAGCTGCATCACATTTAACTTGGCGAAGTCACTAAAGTCGTTGCCATGTTGATTAACCCAAGTATTGAGCAGATCTTGTAAGCTGGCAGATGAGAGAAAATACTGCTGCCGTAGTCGCAACTCCTTGCCATTCTCGCTAGCATCATTGGGGTAGAGCACCATAGTGATCTGCTCAGCCATATTTTTACGTGCAACGGCTTCGCTATAATCCCCTTGATTAAACTCTGTTAAATCAAAATCATCGGTTGCTTCCGCCTTCCATAGTCTTAAGGTGTTGATACGGCCATTCTTATAGCCCGGAACAGGCATGTCGTAAGCTACGGCCAGTACATCCTGGGTATCAGTCCAAGTGACATTATTACGTCCGTCGCGGTCGATATAACTGCTAGTACGACCAAAGAATGGCACTTTAACGTTGTGGTTGGCGGCTCTCACTTCCCATGGATTGCCCTCTCTGAGCCAACGGTCAGGGCGCTCTACTTGAAAACCATCCACCAGCTTTTGAGCAAACATGCCGTACTCATAACGAATACCGTAACCAGTCACCGCCAAATCCATAGTGGCGCAACTATCTAAGAAACAAGCAGCCAAGCGCCCTAAGCCGCCATTGCCTAGCCCAGCATCGTGCTCTTGCTGTTCAATATCCTCTATGGTGACCGCATATTCTTGCAATGCATCGCGGGTGGTTTGCTCAATATCAAGATTGAGTAACGCATTGCCGAGCGAGCGTCCCATTAAGAACTCAAGTGATAAGTAAGCAACCTGCTTTCGCCCTTGCGAGACATCATCAATACGAGTTTGACGCCAATCCGTGAGCATCTGCTCCTTGACTGTAGTGGCCAACGCTTGAAACAGATCTTGTTTATCTCGTTCATCTCGAGTCAGGCCATTGCTAACATGCCGCGCCATCACCAGATGGAACGCATCACAGGGCTCACACTGGTGCTTAGCTGCAGATCCGTTATTGCTCACGGCATCCTTCTTCGGCACTTTTTTGGCCGATGTCGCTTGCTTAGATTTAGCTTTAGGCTGAGTCGGCTTTACCGGTGTTGTCATGGGGTTGATCCTTTTAGCTGGGCGGAAAACAACATTAAACTGCGATCTTTTAGCGGGTAAGTTTGGCAGGCGTTATTGGCAGCGGATAAAGCAGAAACCACTGCAGCTAGTGGCGACTCACTTTGTACTGTGGGCTCAACCTGCCAGCTTTCAACGTCCATTGATTGAGCGCCTTCAGCGTCTATTGACTGGGTATGCAGCAGACATTGCCAAGACTCAAAACCTTCGATATCAGGTGTGGTAAAAACAAGCGCTTGTTCATCCGCATTAAGCATTAACAGCAACGCTTGTTGCTGCGTAGGCTCTGAAGGGTTGCCGCCAGTAAGCACCAAACTTAAGCTACGGGTATGAGCGTCACTCCAAAGCACTTTAGTCATGGGCTCGCCATTTCGACAAAACCAACTAAGGCCAGCGCCGTGGTTTGATGCAGGCTGATGGATAAATTGTTGAGTGTATAGCGCGGCGAATCGTTTACGGATGGCAATAAGCCGCTGCACAAAATCAAGCAAGCTTTGCTGCTCTGCGGTATCGTTCCAGTCACGCCAGTTGATTGAATTATCTTGGCAATAGGCGTTGTTATTTCCCTTTAAACTATGCCCGACTTCATCACCAGCAAGTAACATAGGAACACCTTGGGACAGCAGTAAAGTGGTGAGCATGTTACGCACCTGGCGTTGCCGTAATGCGTTAAGTGCGGCATTATCACTTTCGCCCTCCTCACCATAATTGTGGCTGTAGTTTTCTTGATGGCCATCGCGGCTTTGCTCGCCATTTAGGTCATTGTGCCTTTGGCTATATCTGACGATGTCATTCAAGCTAAAACCGTCATGGCTGGTGATAAAGTTAACCGTAGAGTCAGCATCTCTATTAGCATGTTCAAACAAGTCACTGGAGCCATGAAGCCTGCGGGCAAGTTCAGGTAGCATGCCAAAGTCACCGCGCCAAAAGCGCCGTACTGTATCCCGAAAACGGTCGTTCCATTCGCTCCAACCTTGGGGGTAACCTCCAAGTTGATAACCTCCAGGGCCGATATCCCAAGGTTCAGCAATCAGCTTGACCCGACTAAGCACTGGATCTTGCTGTAGCGCATCGAAGAAACCTGCGCCTTTATCGAATCCGTGCGCTTCACGCCCTAAACAGCTGGCCAGGTCGAACCTAAAGCCATCTACTCCCATCACTTCAACCCAGTAGCGCAATGAATCCATTACCAGCTGCAATACTCTGGGATGGTTGATATTAAGGGTATTGCCACAGCCGGTATCATTGATATAAAAACGCTTATCGCTTGGGTGTAAGCGGTAATAACTGAGGTTATCGATGCCCTTAAAGCAAAGCGTTGGCCCGAGACGATTCCCCTCTGCAGTATGGTTATAAACCACATCTAAAAGCACTTCGATGCCAGCTTGGTGCAAGGAGTTCACCATGGTTCTGAACTGAGTGATCTCATCGGGCGCAGATACCGCATGACTTGCATATTGACCGTGAGGTACAAAAAAACTCAGGCTGTTGTAGCCCCAATAATTGCTCAACGCTTTATCTTGTAAAAATGCTTCACTGATAAAACCATGAACCGGCAAGAGTTCGACGCAAGTCACTCCAAGAGCGACTAAATAATCCAATACCTTTGGCTCTGCCAAGCCCAAGTATGTCCCACGCTTGGCGCTATCAATATCAGCACATTGCTGAGTGAACCCCTTAACGTGCATCTCATAGATGACATGACCATTAAGATCATTCGCTGCAATAGGTTGAGAATCTACCGACTTAACAACTGGCGCTATAGGCGCTAAAACAGAGGTATCAACCACCTGACATTTAGGCATATAGGCTGCGTTATCAGTGTCATCAAAGGAGAAATCTTCTAGGGCGTGATCGACGCTATAACCATAATGGCTTTGATGCTCAATAAACTGACCAACCCAACGCTTAGCATAGGGATCAAGTAGCAACTTATTGGCATTAAAGCGATGGCCAGAATGGGGCGCAAACGGACCATCAACCCGATAACCATAAACCAATGCTTTATCAGCGGTTGCCAAATGCAGGTGCCAAACTTGCTGACTCTTTTGCAGCATCGGATAGCGCGCAATTTCATGCTCGCCACTTGCATCAAATATACACAAAGTGACTGAAGTGGCATGGGCAGAAAACAGGGCAAAGTTAACGCCAACGTCATCGACACTCGCTCCAAGTGGATAAGGTCTGCCAGCAGTATTACGCATCAATTAGCCCTTACCAATAACAAGGCAGGCTAGCGGCGGCACTGTGATCAGCGCACTAAAAGGTAAGCCTTGATATGCATAAACCTCAGCATTGATACCCCCTTGGTTACCCACATCGCTACCACCATAAAATGCGCTATCACTGTTAAGTTTTTCGCGATATTCACCAGCGTGAGGCAGGCCTACTCTAAAGCCGTGATGCACCTCAGGGGTCATGTTGACGATGAAAATCAATTCATCACTAGCTTTCGCCAATGGATCATCACCGTGGCGGATAAAACTGAAAATACTCGAGTCGGCATTGTCACAATCTAACCAGCTAAAACCGCTCGGTTCGTTGTCCTTTAACCACAGTGCTGAAGATGCTTTATATAGTTTATTTAAATCTTTTACCCACGCTTGCATGCCTAAATGCGGTGGGTATTGCAGTAGATGCCAGTCTAAGCTTGCATCGTGATCCCATTCGTCACGCTGGGCAAACTCGCCGCCCATAAACAGTAGTTTCTTGCCCGGATGCCCCCACATAAAGCCGTAATACGCCCGTAAAGTCGCAAACTTTTGCCAGTCGTCGCCGGGCACTTTGTGTAGCAGAGAACCTTTGCCATGCACCACTTCGTCATGACTTAATGCCAAGATAAACTGCTCGGTGTATTGATAAACAAGGCTAAAGCTAAATTCATGGTGATGATGGCGACGATGAATAGGGTCGCGGCTTAAATAGCCTAAACTGTCATTCATCCAGCCCATGTTCCACTTAAAACCGAAACCAAGGTTTTGCTGTGTTCGCCCGCTCTCTTCTGCCTGTAAAGGTTTATCAATGATATGAGTCACCCCCGGCCAAGCCGTGGACTCTTCGGCAATCATGCAGATCCCAGGAAAGCTTTGATACACGCGTTGATTAAGGTTTTGTAAAAAGCTAATCGCGGCTAGGTTCTCGCGGCCACCGTACGCATTGGGTAACCACTGCCCCGCTTCGCGGCTGTAATCTAAGTAAAGCATCGACGACACAGCATCAAGCCTTAAGCCATCAAAATGGAACTCCTTTAACCAGTAACAAGCATTGCTCAACAGGTAACTTTGCACCTCACCGCGCTCATAGTTATAAATGAGAGTGTCCCAATCAGGGTGTTCGCCTTGGCGAGGATCATCATGCTCATAAAGACTCGTACCGTCGAACTGCTTTAAACCATGTGGGTCTTTAGGGAAGTGAGCCGGCACCCAATCAAGTAATACCGCAATTCCAGCTTGATGGCAGGCATCAATAAAGGCTTTCAATCCGTTAGCATCACCAAAACGGTAGGTAGGAGCATAAAGCCCTACAGGCTGGTAACCCCAAGAACCATCAAATGGATATTCGCTTAACGGCATAAGCTGTATATGGGTAAAGCCCATTTCAAGCACATAGGGAATAAGCTGCTTGATTAGTTGGGCATAATCTAAGTAATCAGCGCCACTTTCACCTTGTCGGCGCCAAGAACCTAAGTGCACTTCGTAGGTCGACATCGCCGCTTGATGCCAAACTTTGTCACACCGCTGTTTCAGCCATTGCTTATCATGCCAAACATATTGAGTTTGCTCAGGCACTACCGAGGCATTTCCAGGAGCACTCTGCATCGCTTTAGCGTAGGGGTCAGCTCGCTCGATACATTGTCCATTCACATCAATTATCTCAAACTTGTAATAAGCACCCGCACTCACTTGGGGAATAAAAATCTCCCACAGTCCATTAGCAAGGTGTTGGCGCATCACATTTACAGCGCCGTCCCAATGGTTAAAGTCGCCAATCAGTGATACTCGCTGAGCATTCGGTGCCCAGACACAAAACTGCACCCCAGCTACACCTTGATTAACCTGCCAGTTTGCCCCTAAAAATTGGTAACTTTGCTGTTGTTGACCTTCAGCAAAAAGATAAAGATCGTCGGCATCAAGCAGGCTCGGAAATTGATACGGATCGATGATCTCTTGTATATCTAACGGATACCTAACTCGCAACTTGTAGAGAAATGGTTTTACCCTGCGGCCCATTTTTCCACTAAAAAGCCCTTGGTCATTACACTTGTCTAAACTGGCAACTTTGCGCGATGTTTTCATACAGATAACATCAACGCCCAAGGCTCCACGCAAAAAGCAGCGCACAGTCAGCGACTTGCCGTCATCACTACCGTGCATTCCTAAAAGTGCAAACACATCGACATATTTACCGTTAAGCAGGGCGACATCGATACCATGTTGAAACTCGGGCGCGTTGTTAGTCATAGCGGTTTAATCCATTAGGTTGTAGTGACAAATTGTCCGAAGCAGCTGTTGAAGCCATGTGATTGGTATTGGCCAGTGTTCTTGCGTCTGTGTCAGTTTTTCGCTCAGTCACCACATCTTGCTGACGAGAAGTTTGTAACTGCTGTAGTAGCCCTTGCACTTGTTTATCTGCTGCTAATTCGGTTAAAGACACGGCTAATCGGCGCTGCCAATTAGGATATTGCAGCCAGGTACCGGGAATATTAATAGGTTGATTATCTGAGACTAAATCGCAAAGTTGCACGCTAAAAAGCTGCGCATTACCCGCAGCGGTGACTGCTAACCATGCCTTAAGTAATTCAGGGTAATGAATGCTGGTTACACCGCGACCGTCAAGCAGACCTTGTGCTTGCAGCAAATCCAATAACTGCCGTTTATCAAACTCACGCTGTGACATCAGAGATTGCAGCAATTCATCATTATCGATAAGGCCAATACTGCGCCTGAGCTGCAAGTCATCAGCTTGCCACCAGGCTAATAACGGTGGAACATCGTGATTAGCCAACATCATTAAGCTGTGTGCTGGATAGTTTGCAGGCACAGTGAAACCTTCACCGTCTTTGCTAAAGTAGAATAGGTCGTTAGATAACACGCCCGCAGCCGAGAGTTTGCTAACAATTTCAGGAGGGATTAAACCTAAGTCTTCGCCAATAATTAAGCACTGAGCACGTTGGCTTTCAATACACAAAATAGCCAATAACGCATCAAGCGGATAGTAGACATAGGCGCCGTTACCTAAGCTTTTCGACCGTGGCCACCACCACAAACGCAGTAGCGACATAACATGGTCGATTCGTAGGGCACCGCAAGATTGCATATTACTACGTAATAACTGGATAAAATGCTGATAGCCGGTGTGTTTTAGCGCAATAGGGTCATAGGGTGTTAAGCCCCAATTTTGCCCTTGTGGAGCAAAGGGGTCCGGCGGCGCACCAATACTGGCATGTTGGCAAAAAGGGCTGTTATCTGCTCGAACCTCAACGCTATTGGAAGCCACCCCAACCGCCAAGTCGCGTACCAATCCAATCACCATTCCCAATTGCTTTGCTTGAGCCTGGCATTGGCTCAATTGCTGCTCTGCGACAAACTGCAGGTAAGCAAAAAAGCGACAATCTAACCCAGAAAACTCGCTCTGCTCGGCGGTATCGTGAAGTTGCTGCTCACAAAACTGCCGCAAGCTATCGCCATTATCAATAATGAACTGGCTAAAACGCTGCGCTCTTGCGCTATTAGTCTCAACATGAGCAACTATGAACTGCCGATAAAGCAGTTTAAAAACCCGGTATTTATGTAGGCTTACCAGCTGGTAATCGAGCCAATCAGCACTATTAACCTGCTGCTTGATTGCTTCTAATTCTATGGCCACCTCTGATGCTGTTTCACCGGTAGCGTTAAGCTGTGCTTCGCAGAATAACTGTGAATACTCGGGCACCATCTCGAAGTTAATATATAACGGGTTAAGCCTGCGCCTATCAGAGGGGCTATAAGGGCTACATGCTTGTGGGTTAGCAATATCCAAAGCATGTAAAGGGTTGAGCTGAATAAAGCTGCCGCCCTCTTTAGCGACCAGCTCAATGAGTGCTGCTAGATCGGCAAAATCACCAATACCCCACTGCGTATCACTGCGAAGGCTAAACAGCTGAATACTGAGCCCCCATAATCGGTTATCACTGAGTGAGCGATTACTACCGCTTTGGTAACTCATCACGGGAGCAACTAACCACTGACCTTCTACAAACTCACAGTTGGCTAAGCCAAACTCAGCTTCATCACTGATGCGTACCCTGTGGTAGCCCAGACCGATATACGGCATTTGCAATGAACCGCAGCTAATCTCAGACGTTAACAATGCTTGGGTGATCAAAAGTCGATAGTGTAAATAGTCGCAGCCATCAACATGGTAATGACCGGTAACCTTGGCAATATGAGGATTAGCAGCAAACTTAGCAGTATTAATACACCACAGAAACTGCTCACCGCTCTCTAACTGCAGCTCAATCATCAGCCGCGAGCCACTATTAATAGGGAGGAACACACTCAACTCGGGGCTATCTACACTTGTATGCTGAAACAGAGGCAACGCTTGAGTCCAAGGCATCGCATCAAGTTGATAAGTTTTTTCAGCTATCTGCTCCGCTGATATCTGTGCTTCGTCGCTATCTTGTACAGATCCAGCCAGCATACAACGTAAAATACCAATGCGATCTTGCTCTGGGGTCACGATGTTTTCGCCACTACAACTGACAAACTCAGCACCAACGCCTTGCAAATACAGTAACTTTTCTAGCCCCATGCTTCTCATCCTTGAATTTAGCAATACACTCTCTAGATGGAGCAGTAACCATGCCAATAACAAGTAACAGCTTGAAGACAGTTTTATTTCATTGGGGTGACAATTCGCTTTTGATGAAAATCAGCAGCTTAAATAAAAATATAGATTTCCTCCTTATCAGTAAAAAGCAGACAAATAGCGTTAACCGACTTTGTGATTGCACGATAAATGCGCAGAGTTTGCATCAATAAAGCACATAAACCCAGCCGAAATAATGCTTGTATCCATTAGCCACACCCGCAGATGTCGTAAAATTACAGAATTAGCTACCTGGATCTAGTTTTGAAGTCATTTACACTACATTTGAGGCTAATTTAGAGCCAGGTCACACCTTTACGCCACAAGTGTTGGTACTTTAATTACCAGAAAAGATAACAAACTTTAACATTAAGCTTATAGGTGGATTTTATGGCTGCTAAATTTTTCATCCCTTCTGTCAATGTCTTAGGTAAAGATGCGGTTACTGAAGCGATTGGTGATATCAAAACTCTGGGCTTTAAAAATGCCTTAATTGTTACAGACAAGCCGTTAGTTGAAATTGGGTTAGTAGCTCAAGTGACTGACAAGCTTGCAAGCAACGATATTGCTTCAGTTGTATTCGACGGTGTTCAACCAAACCCAACTACTGGTAACGTTGTTGCAGGTCTTGAATTGCTTAAAGCAAACAACTGTGACTTTGTTATCTCTCTTGGCGGTGGCTCTCCTCATGACTGTGCTAAAGGTATTGCATTAGTTGCAACCAACGGCGGCAGCATTAAAGATTACGAAGGGCTAGATGTGTCTACTAAGCCACAACTACCACTTGTTGCTATCAACACCACAGCGGGTACTGCGAGTGAAATGACTCGTTTCTGTATTATCACCGATGAAGCACGCCACATAAAAATGGCCATCGTTGACAAAAACACCACACCACTGCTCTCTGTTAATGACCCAGAGCTAATGCTTCTTAAGCCTGCAGGCCTAACTGCTGCAACCGGTATGGATGCACTGACTCACGCAATTGAAGCTTACGTCTCAATCGCTGCAAACCCAATTACAGATGCCTGTGCAATCAAAGCGATTGAGCTCATCAAGGGTAACCTAGTTGAAGCGGTAGAAAACGGTCAGAGCATCGAAGCACGTGACCAAATGGCTTATGCACAATTCCTAGCAGGTATGGCATTTAACAATGCTAGCTTAGGGTATGTACATGCTATGGCGCATCAACTAGGTGGATTCTACGACCTACCACACGGTGTATGTAATGCATTGCTACTACCGCATGTACAAGCTTACAACGCACAAGTGGTACCAGAGCGCTTAAAAGATGTTGCTAAGGCAATGGGTGTGGATGTGAGCGCCATGAGCGATGCCGAAGGCGCAAGCGCAGCACTAGAAGCGATTAAAGCACTTTCAGTTGCAGTGAAGATCCCAGAGAACCTCACTAAACTAGGTGTTAAAGCTGAAGATATCCCAACACTTGCAGATAATGCACTTAAAGATGCTTGTGGATTCACTAACCCCAAGCAAGCGACTCATGAAGAGATCTGCCAGATCTTTACTAACGCTTTGTAATTAGACACCAACAAAGTCTGTTTAGTAAAAGGTGAACGGATAGCAAGCGTGTCATCGCTCCCTTGATGTTGCTTGCTATCTTTCATTGCTAAAGGCTACTTTAGCGCGATAACAAGACAAGGATACCGTCAGTTTTACTGAGGTATTTGATCCGAAGCGCTTTAGAGTTTGAACAAATTGATACATTTGTGTGATAAATCTTCAAAAATACCAGTCAAAGCCCATAAACAGGCCGTTTCTGGTAGTAATACTGAATACAAATTACTGCAATTGCGATATAATTAAAGTGTTCGCTTTTTCCCTGCAAAAGTTAAAGCAAGCTTTAAAGCCCACTCTTCGGAGTGGGTTTTTCCTTTCTGATAGCCCACTCTTATCGCATCGCACCCTAACATTTACCATTCAACTTATGCAGCCCTCTCAACAAAGTATCAGCTTATTTATCCATGATTTTAGCTATTGCTTTAATACAGTCAGTCTACTGCTGACAGTGAATAACATCACTCTGATTGATACCGGGCCGCGTGCAAGAAGAACATGCTAACAGCAAAATAGTTAGGATAGGTTTGGACAAAAATGTGGTAATGCAAAGAGTTTATAGGTCAGTACCGAGGTTAAGGTGATATATAGCAATCAAATGCAGTTCAACGGCATTAAGCTTTTGCAAGCTTAATGCCGTTGAATATATCCCTATAGGCTCTGATAAATCATCCATGATTTAGAAGCTTACACAGTCCAATTCAGATGATTTTCTAGCAAAATTCATCTTAGTCGATAACTCGTTTTTGGACAGAAATGCGTTAGAGCTTAAGCTCTGAAAATGACTCTTGGCATTAGGAAAGCTATGGCAAGCCGATATGGGGTAACGCCTGCAACAAGGTGTACCCCACTAAACCAGCAAAGCGCACCGAACTCCGTACCAAAACCGCCGAGTGTAATCACCTTAATTGCTTTGTTATAAATCCGACATCACATCCATTATGTATGAGAAATCATCGGTATTTGCATCCTCAAACACACTATCACTGATTTTGAGCATGTAACTAAAACTCTCGCAATCATAGCTAACAATAGGTGTAACCGTAGACCAATAATATGCCAATGCGAGATCAGATGTTACTGCAACACTGCTTTTGTTTACAAAATACTTATGCAAAAGCAAAAGGTTAATAAAGATAATATCAGATAAGCAATTATGCCCATCTTCTCTTGTATAATTGAGGGAAGGTTTTAATATTTTTCGTGCAAACTTAAAGTTTGATGTTGGACTTTCGAATAAACACGATATTGATAAGACTAAAACATGAGAAAATGGTTTTAAACCAAAGAGTCGCGCTTTTTCAATTATTTCATCCAACACTAATCTTCGGTTTAGTTTAGAAACCGACCTTGTTATTTTAGGCACAACTGACAGTAGAAAATCCATTTCTCGATTATAATTACCATTAAAGAAAAAGTCATAGATGCCTTTCTTATACGAAGAACTAAGGTCGGTTAACGTCACTTTTTTCAGTTGACTACTTATAATCTCATTAGATCGGTTTAATAAATCATCAAACTCTTCAAAGGTTGGAATCTTTCTAAACTCTCCTTCAAGGGCAGAAAAAACACTACTCATTTCAATAAATACATTGTCACCTGCAGAATCAAAAAATGAAAACCACCAACAAACAGATGAATAATCATCTGATTTTCTCCCAGACTGAACTTGCTCAAATGAAGAAATCACATTACGGTCACATAAATATACATCAGATAGAGCAAGAGGTGGAGGTAGCCAACCATGTTCAACTAATGCAAAAACATTCAAACTTTCTTCAAATTTAACAGGGAATGTTTTTACTAAATTATCAACATCCTTTTTATGGCCTTCTTTTTCTACGCTTACAACCCTTGGCCTTAAGTCAAAATTAGTTCGATCTTTTTTTATTAGTTCTGTTGAGCTAAGCGGTATAAATCCATCAGTTTGTATGTAAAATATGCCATCATCTGGAACTGTTACTTTTATATAACCACATTTAATACTACTCACAAAACCACCTGTTTTTTGTCCTACTTGAATGACTTGTATGGATAATAAACCCACCTGATTTACAATACTGTCCAGTTTCGGGTATGTGAGACTCAGGCTTTAGCTGCAACTAAAGCTTTCCTTGTCGTAGTTCGATTGAACGATGACTTCTCTATTGAGAGACCGATAACAAGAACGAACGCGACAAAGGACTCCAAGCAAAATACTCGAATAGTCTACTGGGTCTCGAACCCACATTAGCAAGCAAGAGTTAGCTTATTATGAATTCAAAAACTAATCAAAACATTAACGTAGGTGTAGATACTGGCAAGTTTCAGCTGGATATTTATATCCGTCCTGTAGGTCATTTTTAGCGTAACCAATGATGATAAAGGGATAAAAGAAGCTTTTAAACAACTAAAAAAGTATCAATTCGAACGGATTGTGATTGAAGCGACGGGTCGGTTAAAAATGTCTTTTATAATGGCTTGCGCTGAATCAAAGTTACCGTTTGTCATCGCTAACCCAATTCATGTTAAACGCTTTACAGGTGCTATTGGTCAGCGTAAATAATTATTACTAGCCAAAATAATTATTACTAGCCAGCCATTGATAATCAACAACATAACGAGCTAGGAGCTA
>NZ_JBFRMK010000047.1:0-17274 GCF_041470405.1 Shewanella sp. 10N.286.45.A1 | reverse complement strand
GGTCGGTAACAAAGCGGCTAATGCCTGTCATCGCGCTTAAAAGCGTCGCATCAGTAAAATGCTTAGGCGGCTGAGTCTGCTTCTCTAATAACTCGCCTCGGTCACAAAAGAGAATTTGACCTTTTGTTAATGGTGGAATGGTTGCTAACTCTTCCTCATCTTGCCCATTAGCCTCCACATTGTTGTTAGCTTTACTCTGCTTCAGCAGTTGCTTCCAACCTTTAGCGCTCTCCTGCTTGGCCTTAGTCTTAAATAATCCACCAGCAATAATGATTTCCACCACCGTTTCTTTGTACTGGTAAGCATTATAGAACTGCATCAAGTATTGACGAGCGACCTGCAGGTATATTTGCTTCTCGGCGGGGCTTAGGCTGCTTAAGTTCGCCACTTTTTCAGTGGGAATAATCGCATGGTGAGCATCGACTTTTTTGTCATTCCAAGCTTTTGACTTAAGTTTGGCATTAGGCGCATCAATGCCTTGTGTCAGTTCGGCGGCGCCCTTGTTAACTGTGCTGATGACACTTGGTGCCATAGCATGCTGCTCTTGTGGCAAATATCGGCTATCGGATCGCGGGTAAGTAATCAGTTTGTGCCGCTCATACAGCGACTGACAAGTATCTAAAACTGTTTTTGCACTCATGCCGAAGCGTTTCGCAGCATCAATTTGTAAACTTGATAAATTGTAGGGTAAGGGAGCATTCTGTTTCTTGTCTTGCGCGGTGATCTTATCAACTGTCGCTTGCTGTTCACTAATACGCCCCACTACGTTTTGTGCTAACCCTTTAGCCAATACCCGTCCATCTTCGTCCATGTATGGCTGGCAGGCTTCACTGGGCTGCCATTTGGCGGTGAATGTTTGCCCTGGCTCCGCAGTTAAATGCGCCAATACCTCGAAAAAAGGCTTAGAGACAAAATTAGCTATCTCTTCGTCTCTGCGCACCACAAGACCCAATATAGGCGTTTGCACTCGGCCTACTGACAGCACCCCTTGATAACCGACTTTTCGGCCTTGTATGGTATAAGCACGAGTCATGTTCATGCCATAAAGCCAATCCGCGCGCGAGCGCGCTAATGCGGAAGTTGATAGCGGAATAAATTCTCGGTTAAGTCGCAATTGTCCCAAAGCACGTTTAACCGCTTGAGGGTTTAAATCACTTATGAGCAATCTTTTCGCTTGTGTTAACTTGGCACCTTTAACACCTAAGTGAGCAATGATCTCATCAACCAGTAACTGCCCTTCTCTATCCGGATCGCCCGCGTTGACCAGTTGTGTCGCTTCTTTAACTAAGCCTCTAAGCACTGAGATCTGGCCACGCATCTTATACTTGGGTTTCATCTTCCACACATCAGGCACGATTGGCAGGTGCTCAAACTTCCATGATTTATATTCTGGCGCGTATGCATCGGGCTCAGCTTGCTCTAATAGGTGCCCCACACACCAAGAAACACAATCGCCATTAGCTGCACGTATAAAACCTTCACCCTTTTTGAGTGGTTTGGGCAATACGTCGGCAATGGCTCTACCTAAACTGGGTTTCTCGGCAATATATAAGATCATCGATGCAGATTCTTTATTACTGTATAAATTAACAGTAACTGTAACCTGAGGTGACATACAGCGCAATCAAAAGGCGTTTAACTGCTCAAAGATTGTAAATTTTGTTGAGAACAATTCTCATTTAATGGTTAAATTAGCCATCGTTAAAGGAGGACTTTAGTACCGTTAAAGGAGAACCACTATGCTAACCACAATGACAAACCCTGGCGTCAGGCTCGATAGGTTATTACTGTTCCACTTCTTACTTATCACGGCATGGGTCATTCTAGCCGCGCCGTTGTTGTCACAGAACCGTACAATAGAACCGTTGATCCTTGCCAGTCTTACTATTACCCTCAGTTGCGTTAGCACCTTAATAGGTTTGAAGTTAGGACATGGTTTTACGCGAGTGGCCTATACACTGTTGTTCGCCAGTTGGATGGCTGTATGGGCACAACAGCTATTTAGTCTTTAGACTTTATAGCCACAAAAAAGCCGAGTATTCACTCGGCTTTTTTACACTTTATACTAAATCTACGGATGACAAACGTTATGCATCTCTAGATTAGTACCAATATCTTTGCTGCGATTAGCTTTAGCATCATCATTACGCAGTTGGGTAATGTGGTCTAAATACGCTTGATCAACATCATTAGTCACGTACTTGCCGTCAAATACTGATGTTTCAAAACGCTTAATCGATGGATTTTCTTTACGTACCGCTTCAATAAGATCTGGCAGTGATTGGAAAATCATCCCATCGGCACCAATAAGCTTAGTGATCTCTTCAACGTCACGACCATGAGCAATAAGCTCATTAGTCGTCGGCATATCGATACCGTAAACATTCGGGAAACGAATTTCCGGAGCCGCTGAAGCAAAGTACACTTTCTTAGCGCCAGCATCACGTGCCATTTCGATGATCTGTTCTGAAG
Source organism: Shewanella sp. 10N.286.45.A1 (assembly GCF_041470405.1). Taxonomy (NCBI): domain Bacteria; kingdom Pseudomonadati; phylum Pseudomonadota; class Gammaproteobacteria; order Alteromonadales; family Shewanellaceae; genus Shewanella; species Shewanella sp. 10N.286.45.A1. Next base: position 14,802 of record NZ_JBFRMK010000047.1, on the reverse strand, counting down.
TTGTACCACGAACAATCGAGTCATCAACCAACAAGACATTCTTACCTTTAAACTCAGCACCAATGGCATTGAGCTTACGACGTACTGATTTCTTACGCTCTTGTTGACCAGGCATAATAAAGGTACGACCAATATAACGGTTTTTCACGAAACCTTGACGGTATGGCAAGTCCATATGTCGAGCAATTTCAAGGGCGATATCACACGAAGTTTCAGGAATAGGAATAACCACATCGATATCGTGATCTTCCCATTCTCTCTTGATCTTCTCACCTAACATCGTCCCCATGTTTACGCGGCTGCTATAAACAGAGACATTGTCGATCGTCGAGTCTGGGCGAGCAAAATAAACAAATTCGAAAATACACGGCGCGTAGCTTGGCGTATGAGCACATTGGCGAGTGAATAACTCACCTTCTAAGGTGATATAAACCGCTTCACCCGGCGCAACATCGCGCATAAACTCAAAACCAACAGCATCAAGTGCAACACTTTCTGAGGCTACCATGTACTCTGTACCGGTTTCAGTTTCGTGCTTACCGATAACTAACGGACGAATACCAAATGGATCTCTAAATGCCATTAAGCCATGGCCGATGACCATCGCTGCAACCGCATAAGCACCACGAGCAATTTCGTGGACTTTGCTAATAGCTTTGAACACATCATCAGAAGACAGGTGTTGAGTGGTCGTATGCTGCAGTTCATCTGCCAGTAGATTTAACAACACTTCAGAATCTGAAGTCGTGCTAACGTGACGACGCTGCTTATGTAAGCGCTCATGCAAATCAACCGTGTTGGTTAGGTTGCCGTTATGCGCTAATGAGATCCCAAAAGGTGAGTTAACATAAAACGGCTGAGCTTCAGAAGCGCTTGAACTTCCGGCCGTAGGGTAACGCACGTGACCAATACCTGAATTACCTTGCAGGCGTTGCATATGCTTTGCTTCAAAAACGTCTTTAACTAAGCCATTGGCTTTACGTAATCTAAACGCATATCCGTCTACGGTCACAATGCCAGCAGCATCCTGTCCACGATGCTGAAGCACAGTCAATGCATCATAAATGGTTTGATTAACCGATGACTGACCAACTATTCCGACAATACCACACATGGGTAAGCTTCCTCATTGTAAGATGTTCTATTATTTAAATATTTTTGCTTCAGCCAAGTTAATTCTTGGCCGAAGTCCAAATAATGCTTTAGTGCATTTTATATTTTGGGTACAAAGCTTGAGGTGTTTTCCAAGTAGTCAAAGAACCACTGAATAACAACTCCAAATTCGGGCACTAGTGTTGAACTCTGCCACCAATCTGTATTGGGCGCTCCTGTAAAAGCGTCCAAGAAAAATAGTATTGCGCTTACGATTAGTGCGCCTCTAAGCGCACCGAAGCATAAGCCGAGCACTCTATCGGTGCCAGACAATCCGGTTTTAGAAACTAGTTGGCCAATAATGTAGTTAACTAGCGCGCCTAAAATAAGTGTAGAGATAAAGAGAATAGCGACTGCAACGCCGTTACGAACCATTTCATCTTGCATCTGAGTTAGATGAGTGGCGAGCTTGAGGTAAAACTGACTGGCGATAAAGAATGCGGCGAACCACACGACAAGTGACATCGCTTCTTTAACAAAGCCTCGTACCAAACTTATCAGTGTCGACAGTCCAATAACGATGATGATGGCGTAATCAATCCAAACCATTGAAGAGTATATCCGGCATAGGGTTTAAGACGGCGCGATTCTATCAGAGACAAGGTTATTTCACACGCTTTGTAGACGAAATAACGATTTCTCAGAATAGGACAATCACACCTTGTTATTTTTCGACAGGGTTGTATGCCACAATGCGGCCTTTCAACTTAGTCTGTTTCTCAATATCTGGCTGCATAGCAACCAATTTATCTTTAGAGATGTTTGGCCCAACAAACACTTTAGTCAGCTTTCCATCTACAGGTTTTGTCGGTAACGTATAAGCACTAAAGCCTTTGGCACGCAGGCTTTTTACTAACGCTTCAACATTTGCGGCATTTTTAAAACTACCGAGCTGAATAGTCCATGCTTTTGAGTTGGCAACAACCTGCTTTTCGTTAGCCGCTACCACGGTGCTTTGCGCTTTTACCGCAACATCTTTAACCTTTGGCTCAGTGTTAACCACTGCTGCCGCTTTTTCTTCAATGGCAGGCTCTATTTCCCAGCTATCATCACCGACAGTGGTGGTTGACGCTTCAGTGTCTAGCTCTAGCGTTTCAATCGCTTGTTGCGGTAACTGTGCTGATTCGACTTCAGGCCTTAGCGGGATCTCGGCGAACTGTTCCTCTTGACGCTGCTTTTTGCCATCAAGTATATCGGGTAAAAAAATCACACCTAGTGCGACAATAACAATCACACCGACTAGACGATTTTGAAAATGACTAGACAAAACTCTCTCCCTTAAACAATGCTTTAAATCCAGCTACTGTATAAAATGAGCCAAAAACGATGATCACATCGTCGGCATTTGCTTGCTGTTGCACAGCATTCCAAGCAGCCCCGATGTTAGCAAAACAACTCGCACCACTTTGTGGTGGCAATAATGCCTTTAATGACTCAGCATTCGCCCCTCGTGGTACGTCTAAATCAGTAAGATACCAATGTGTTACATCGATTGACAGCTCTGCTAGCACTGCAGCTGCATCTTTATCTTTTAACATGCCACAAATCGCAAATAGACGTGCTTTGTTAAGCTTACTTAAGCGCGATTTCAAATAACGAGCAGCATGAGGGTTATGAGCAACATCGACCATTACGCAAGGCTTATCACAAAGCTGTTCTAAACGGCCTGCAAGCTGTGTACTCCCCACCACGTTAGCAAGCAAATTCGCGTCGATATTTGGACATAAATGTTCAAGCACCGCGATAGCCGTTGCAGCATTGGGCTGAGGTAGTTTGGGGAAAGGCAATGTGTCTAAATCGAAAGACTGCCCGCGATAACTCCAGCTTGTATCGCCGCAGATATAGTTAAACTCTTGCCCGACTCGATATAAATTGGCGCCAATACTGTGTGCATAATCAATAAGTGGCTGCGGGCAATCAGGTTCGCCAACAATGGCTGGGCGCCCCGCTCTAAAAATTCCTGCTTTTTCAGCTGCCACTAACTCACGGGTATCACCTAAATACTCTTGATGATCCAGATCGATTGAGGTGACCACACTGATATCAGCGTCAATAATATTGGTGGCATCAAGACGGCCACCGAGACCGACTTCAAGCAATATAACGTCGAGTTGTTCACGTTTGAATAGCACTAAGCCAGCCAGTGTTGCATACTCAAAAAAGCTTAACGATATCTCAGCTCTAGCAGCTTCAATCTCCTCAAATGCACTGACTAACGCAGCATCAGTTGCATCTACACCATTAATTCGCACCCGTTCATTATAGTTAAGCAGATGAGGCGAACTATAAACGCCCACCGTTTTCCCCTTAAGTTTAAGGGCAGCCTCTATCATGGCGCAGGTCGTTCCCTTACCATTTGTGCCAGCAACGGTGACCACTTTGGTATCACCCAGCACTGTTAGCGATAAGCGTTTGGCGACTTCTGAGACTCGCGTCAGCCCCATATCGATTTCAGTTGGATGAATCGCCAACAAATAGTCGAGCCAAATAGTCAACGGCGAGTTTGCTGTCGGTGCAATATGTTTCATCGATTCCATCACTGGATTAATCCAACATAAACAGTGGGCCTAAAGCGAGCTTAGGCAATTGAAAATGCTCAGGGTAAGTAACATCAACTAAGTACAAACCATTTGGCTGCGCCGTAGCCGCTGCTTTTGATCTATCTTTAAGCGCTAATAATGTATTAACCCATTCCTTTGGCTGATTGCCTTTGCCGATTTCAAGCAAAGTGCCAACGATGTTGCGCACCATATGATGTAGAAAAGCGTTGGCTTTTATATCAACGCAAATATACATCCCCTGACGTGTGACATTGACTTCATGTATTTCACGAAAAGGAGTTTTTGACTGGCATTGCAATGCTCTAAAGCTGGTAAAGTCGTGTTCGCCAACAAATAGCTGTGCAGCTTGATGCATTTTATTTTCATCAATATCACCACGATAATGGCTCACACCACTGCGCAAAATGCCTGGGCGTAATTGATGGTTATAGATCATATAGCGGTAGCGTCTGGCGGTCGCAGAAAAACGCGCATGAAACTCTTCATCGACCACTTTAACCCAACGCACGGCAATATCATCGGGTAAGTTAACATTAACCCCGAGTGTCCAAGCTGTCTCTTTACGAATCGCATTGGTATCGAAGTGAACCACCTGCCCAGTGCCATGCACACCGGTATCAGTTCGGCCAGCGCATTGCACTGTAATAGGCTCATTGGCAACTTTAGAGAGGGCTTTTTCTAGCTGCCCTTGCACAGAGTCGACATCGAGCTGGCGCTGCCAACCGTAATACCGACTTCCATCGTACTCTATACCTAACGCAACCCGCATCACACACCTCTTAACTCTGCACAAATATGTTCGCCACAACCCCGTTTGCTTAAAACGCAGCTATCGACAATCAATAATATTTAATAGCCGGCGATTCTAGCATATTCGTACCGAACGATAAGCATAAAAAAGGCGCCTTGGGCGCCGTTTTTAACTGAATATTTTACACTAACTCTTTTATCAAACCTGACGCTTCTGTTTGCTGTCGTTCATTACCATCAAGTTCCACCTCTTTGAGTAAAGCACGAGCGCTATCATTATCATCAATTTCAATATACGCACGGGCTAAATCAAGTTTGGCATTGATTGAATTTTCAGCATCATCCACATCAACCATAGATGTATTACCCATCAAAGAGTCGAGTTCGCCCATATCAACATCTAACTCTTGATAAAGATCTGTCTCTACTGTCTCTTCATCGGCTTCATTCAATAATCTATCGATATCGATAAAACCGTTATCTTTTTGGAAAGTGGTTAAATCGTGCTCTGGAATATCGTTAGATTGGTCACTGTTTTCATTAGCATCAAGCGCGGCTAATGCTTGATCGACTGTTAATTTACTATCATCTTCAATAATAAATGCGTCGAGTTCCACATCAGCTTCATCACTTGCTCCTCCACTCGCGGCAAGCTCACTGAGCAGTTCATCATCGCTGAGTGTTGCAGAGTCCACTTCAGAGGTGACAGAATCCCAATCTAGCACTGTGGGCTCTGGCTTTTTTATCCCTTTTAAATCATCGAAGAAGCCACTGTCTTTGTCTGCTTTAATACTTGGCTCTATTGGCTCGGCGCTAAACTCAAGCATATTGTCATCAGCCGGTTTAGAATCAACATCAACACTTTCAGCGACAGGATCTAACTCAATACTGTCATCTTGATTCATTTCGTCTGAGCGGGTTTCGTTATCGCTGAGGTCGAAATCTAAGCTAAAGTCATTATCAGCAACTTCCTGTGTTTCACTGCTAGCACTTTCACTATCGTTAAGCTCGCTTAGCACATCATCTGCAGGGGTATCGGTTAAGTTGAATTCCGCGAGTAAACTATCTAATTCCCCCTCTTCCACAGCATCTTTGGGTAACTCAGTTTCTAGCTCTGCTGCAATATCATCAATAAGTGCAATCGACTCTTGTGGGAATTTTGCAGCATTTTCATCAACAGGTGCCTCAAGATCAGCAAGCAAGGTGTCTAACTCTTGATCTAGCTCTGCTTCATCGCTGCTAATATCTTCAACGTTGAGATCTAACTCGGCAGCGATCTCTAGCGGCAACTCTAGTTCGGCAGCGACCTCATCTGAAAGCGCATCAATATCACTATCATCTGCTTGTAATTCCGTGTCATCAGCCTGGATATCAAACTCAGCGAGTAATGAGTCAAGCTCATCGCTATCAGTAACGGCGTCTTCGGAGACTGAATTCTTTGCATCTATAAGTGCATTTAAGTCATCTTGCTCTGACGCTTTAGCGGTTTCAGCTGCTTCAGGTGTTTCATCAAAACCTGATAGCAGTGCATCTAGGTCATCTTGCTCTGACGCTTTAGCGGTTTCAGCTGCTTCAGGTGTTTCATCAAAACCCGATAACAGCGCATCTAAGTCATCTTGCTCTGACGCTTTAGCGATTTCAGGTGCTTCATCAAAACCTGATAGCAGTGCATCTAAGTCATCTTCCTCTGGCGCTTTAGCGGTTTCAGGTGCTTCATCAAAACCTGATAGCAGTGCATCTAAGTCATCTTCTTCTGGCGCTTTAGCTGTTTCAGGTGTTTCGTCAAAACCTGATAACAGCGCATCTAAGTCATCTTCTTCTGGCTCTTTAGCTGTTTCAGGTGTTTCGTCAAAACCTGATAATAGTGCGTCTAGGTCATCTTCGTCAGTGGCTTTTGTTGTTTCTGGCTCCTCATCGAAACCCGTTAACAGCGCGTCCAGATCATCATCTTCAGCTTTACCTGAGTCATCAATGGATTCTGTTTCCCCATCTTGCTCACCCATCGCTTCAGCCCACAAGTCATCTAATGACTGGCCTTCATCCGCTGCTTCTTCGACCACAAGGTCGACATCTTCCGACTCTGGAGCATTAATAACATTGATGCCAGCAGCGCTGTCATCTTGGTCGGTATCTAAATGTACCGCGAGGCTAATATCATCTTCATCTACATTTTCTGTAGCAATTGCCTTGTCATCATCAACGGCATCAACCTGAGCGTTATTTGCTTGCTTATCATCGATTGATTCAGCTGCCGCTTCATTTTCATTACGTCTGCGGATGAACAGCCAGAATAAAGCAAGAGCAAGTAATGCAGGAACAACTGCACCAAGAACAAGTAGCAGTGGATTGTCCATTAAGGAGCGCCAAATTGTCGAAGTTGGCTCCTCTTTGGGTTGGCTTAATTGCTCAATCACTTTCTGTTTAGCTGCAACATCATTTTTTAGTGCTTCATTTTCGTTCGTACGATCTTGCAACGCTTGTTTTAACAGTGCATTCTCTGCTTGTAATTCTGCTATCTCTTCTTGAAAAGATTCAGTATCAGTTGAACCTATGGTTATTTCATCACTCGCACGGGCTAACTCATCAGTAAGTGACAAATTCAACGCTTCTGCTTGTTCAAGCTTTTCTGTAAGTAATTTTATTTCAGCAGATGACGCTTTTGAGAGCCGCTCGGGTTGAATTACAACTTTAGGTTTGTCAACTGGTTGAATAACTTTTGCGGGCACGACTGTTTGGTTTGGATTATTCCAGCCGCGATCGTTATTTTCAGCGCGTTTTTTAGCACTGCTTTTGGAGACCTGTTGCATGATGTCTTTTGACGGCACTAGCAAAATCATTCCGCGCTCTAAGCTATTATAATTCTTGCCGCTGAAGGCATGGGGGTTGGCATCATACAAAGCTGACATCACTTGATAAACAGTGACGCTATTATCAGGTTTAACCGCTTGGGCGATACTCCAGAAGGTATCGGATGATGTGGTTGGCCCATATTGTCGCTTAACTGCTTTAGTTTGACCTTCAGGACCTGTAATTTTTAATGGTTCTGCCGTCGCAAGGTTAATCGAAGGAGCAACAGCAAAAACAGTTAAAGCAGCGGCAAAGATGCCAGCAAAATGCGAAGTGCGAAAGTTCATCAATCCTTCCCTTTGAAGCGTAGAAGTCACTCTTTGGCGACTAGCTTTAGGCAATTGTATTTATTGAGATTACTATAAACTAGATTAAGTTGCCCTGCTACTGTTCACAACTCTAAAACATAAAAAGCCCGCATAGTGCGGGCTTTTTAAGCAATTAATCGAGTACTAAATCAGTTTAGTAATAATCTCGGATCAACACTTCAGCTATCTGTACGCTATTTAATGCGGCGCCTTTACGGATGTTATCCGAAACTACCCAAAGGTTTATACCGTTGTCATGGGAGATATCTTTACGAACACGTCCGACGTAAACAGGATCAGTTCCCGCACCATCATCAACTGCAGTAGGATATTCTTCATCAGACTCAAACAATTCAACACCGGGTGCACCGCGCAACACAGCTTTAACATCTTCAGCATCGACAGGCTGCAAAGTTTCAAGATGAATCGCTTCTGAATGGCCATAGAATACTGGCACACGCACTGCGGTAGGGTTGACGACGATAGATTCATCACCAAAGATTTTTTGCGTTTCCCACACCATCTTCATCTCTTCTTTGGTGTAGCCATTGTCCATAAACTTATCAATTTGCGGTAACACGTTAAACGCAATCTGCTTTGAGTAAGTTTTTGGTTCAACGGGTAAACCTTGAAGCAACTTAGAGCACTGCGTAGCTAACTCTTCAACTGACTGTTTACCAGAACCTGATACTGACTGATAAGTCGCAACGTTAATACGCGAGATCCCATAAGCATCATGAATCGGCTTCAACGCGACTAACATTTGAATCGTTGAACAGTTAGGGTTGGCAATGATATTGCGATTTCTAAAATCAGCAATCGCTTCTGGGTTCACTTCTGGTACTACGAGAGGCACATCAATGTCATATCTGAAATGCGAGGTGTTATCGATGACAACACAACCGTTTTCTGCTGCAATTGGCGCCCACTTTTCAGAGACATCGCCACCGGCAGAAAAGAAACCAATTTGAGCTTGTGACCAGTCAAAGGTATCTACGTCTAAAATCTCGACCTGTTTACCATGGAAGCTGACCGTATTACCGGCGCTACGACTGCTGGCTAAAGGATACAAATTTGCAATCGGAAAATTGCGCTCTTCGAGGATCTCTATCATTGTTTGACCCACTGCGCCCGATGCACCTAATACGACAACATTATATTCCTGTGACATAATTACAGCTCGACTCCTGAAAACCCTAAATTGGACACCCAATTTACATTAGTTTGGCCTAGGTTGCCTACCTTTAATGCACTAAATTCACGCCTATGCTTGTGATTTTTTCTCATATGATCAAACCCATGGTTATTAAGAAAGTTATTTCTGAATAACTCATCATCATCGCGCAGATCATAAACAAACCTTGCCAGCTGTAATAACGCTCTTTCATCGGCTATTTCGGTAACTGACACCTGTTCGCTCCAAAGTGGCGGTAATAGCATTTCCATCTGTTTATCGTCTTTTATTTGTAGCACCTTAGCTAGTTGTTGATACAACATAAAAGTGCCACGCGCCTTGCCTTCTAACGAGTACCCAGCAATGTGTGGCGTACAAAATTCAATATAAGGCACTAGTTCAGGCATAGGGTTAGGTTCACCTTCCCATACATCGAGTACCACTTTGACGTCATCTCGTTGCTGCTTAAAGGTAATCAAAGCTCGGTTATCGATGACTTCACCACGGCAGCAGTTCAGTAGCCAAGTATTTTCACGTAAGCTGTTTAAGCGTGCTTCATCGAATAGATACCAGGTTTTATGCGCACCTTTTTTCGTAATAGGGACATGTAGACTAACCACATCACTCTTTTCTATGAGGGTGCCTAAAGAAACAAAGCTTCTTGGATCCCCTTTTTCTTGTAACACTGGATCGCAAAGTAACACTTCAATGCCATAAGCCTTTAGGCATTTTGCGACGGCGGTACCGGTATTGCCGGCACCCACAATGCCGACCACTTTACCCTTTAATGGACTTTTAAAACGCTGTGCGAGTTCAAGCATGGCGATAAAAGCAAACTCACCTACTGCTGTGGCATTACAGCCTGGTGCGTTGGAGAACGGAATATTTCGACTGGCTAAGTAATCGAGGTCAATATGATCAGTGCCTATAGTTGCACTGCCGACAAACTTAAGTTTGTCATTATCTTGCAGTAAATCTTGGTTCACTTTTGTCACTGAACGGACTAACAGTACATCAGCGTCTTTAACTTGCTCCGCGGTTAGTTCTCTGCCATTTACCGTTTTGATGGTGCCTAAGTCACCAAACAACTGTTGCACGTAGGGCATGTTTTCGTCAGCGAGGATCTTCATTATGGTTTCCAAAAAAGTGAGCACGACACGTAGGACAGGCATTCTAGCAAGATGGTGATGGCTTGAGAATCAAGCAGCAGTATTTTTCAAGCTTGAACCTTAAAATAGCTGAGTACCTAAATCTAAGCACAAAGCTGTTAACGATTGTTAACTAACAGCAATGGGTGAACAGTGCTACTTTACTTTTAACAGGCAATATGACCACCAAAGGAGCGCTAATGTTAACTCGCAATAAACTGGCTAAACGATGAATAGACTCGGTTCAATAATAGCAGCGGTCTTTTTCTCATTCATTCTATGGATTATCTATCAGGCAAACACGGGAGGCCAACAGCTACTTTTTGAGATGGTTGGCAATATTCCATTTGGTGACAAGCTGGGTCATTTAGTGCTGTTTGGCGCGCTGACATTACTAGTAGTGGTTGCGAGTCAATATAGGTGTATCTCAATTGGGCGTGTCAATTGCTACTATGGCGCGCTGGCGGTCACGCTATTTGTGATTATAGAAGAGTTAAGCCAAGCCTTTATCCCTGCGCGAACTTTTGATGTCGGCGATCTATTGGCGGATACGCTAGGCATTGTGTTGGCGACCAAGACAGCACAGATTTTGAACCGTCGATTAGTATAAACGGATTAAATGAAGGCAAACACCTGCAGAGCAGATCATAAAATTCAGCCACAAAAAAGGAAGCCGAGGCTTCCTTTTTAGATAACAAACTTTAATTTACTTGTACTTGCGCATCACCAAAGTTGCGTTTGTACCACCGAAACCAAAGCTGTTGCTCATTACAGTCGTAAGCTCTTGCTCTTTCATTTCGGTCACAATCGGCATGCCTGCCGCTTTTTCATCTACGGTATCGATATTGATGCTTGGCGCAATAAAGCTGTTTTCCATCATAATCAAACTATAGATGGCTTCATGAGCACCTGCAGCACCTAATGCATGACCAGTTAACGATTTAGTTGATGCGATTGCTGGTAGGTCATCACCGAAGGTTTCACGTAAAGCTTCTAGCTCACGCATATCACCAACAGGCGTTGAAGTACCATGGGTGTTGATGTAATCAATTGGAGTATCTACATCAGCTAAAGCCATCTGCATACAACGTACAGCGCCTTCCCCTGACGGAGCAACCATGTCGTAGCCATCTGATGATGCGCCGTAACCAATGACTTCAGCGTAAATTTTAGCGCCACGAGCAAGTGCATGCTCAAGCTCTTCAACGACAACGATTCCGCCACCGCCTGAAATGACAAAACCGTCACGGTCAGCATCATAAGTACGTGATGCTTTTTCAGGTGTGTCATTGTATTTAGTAGACAATGCGCCCATGGCATCGAAGCCCATAGTCAAGGTCCAATCGACCTCTTCAGAGCCACCAGCAAACACCATGTCTTGCTTACCCATTTGGATAAGTTCAGCCGCATGGCCAATACAGTGTGCACTTGTAGCACAAGCTGAACTAATTGAGTAGTTCATGCCTTTAATTTTAAATGGTGTAGCGAGACAAGCACTGGCTGTACTCGACATAATGCGTGGCACGATATATGGCCCAACGCGCTTTACACCTTTTTCTCGCAACGTATCAGCTGCTTGTACTTGGTTAGCAGAAGATGCTCCACCAGTACCCGCAATAATACCGACCCGTGGATCTGAATATTGTTCTTCGGTTAGTCCTGCATCTTCAATCGCTTCAGCCATTGCTATGTAAGCGTATGCTGCAGCATTACCCATAAAGCGTAATGCTTTACGATCAATGTGCTCTTTAGGATCTAACTTGATATCGCCCCAAACATGGCTGCGCAGCTTCATTTCTTCAAACTGATCTGAGTGGGTAATACCACTACGACCCGCTTTCAATGATTCAGTGACTTCTTGCTTGTTGTTACCGATACTTGAGACAACGCCCAAGCCGGTGATCACGACTCTTTTCATTATTAACTATCCATTCTATACAGGTAGTACCCATTTTGCTGCGCTAATGGTATCGCTTTTAATCCATTTAAGTGGTCAGCTTTCCATAAAGAACACAAAAATAGTGCCTAAATTGAGACATAGCGTAAAAACCTCACCTAAATTGCAGCATAAAAATGTACAATTTAGCTCAAGTTATAAATATCCTACCCTGTTTTTGTGAGGGTTTAATTTAACATTAAAGACGTAACCATGACAGTCAGTAACGATATTAGGTCATTCTTAGCGACTAACAACAGCGAACATATCTCCATTGCGATGCTCGGATTAGACTCTGTAAACCAAGTTTTGGAGCTGATAGAACTGCATTCAACTATAGACGGCTCGCTAACATTAAAGATTTTCTGTGCTATTGATAATCATATTGAAGCAGTATTTAAGGCTTTATTACAGACTCATCCAGCAATTCATCTCGTCGCGATAGAAGGCTGTCAACGAGTGAAGCTTAACCATGGCAGACTCATTATTGATTTCCACCTAGGTGATTATGAGCAGCAATTACGTCAACAGCCACTCAGCAACAGTTTAATATCTTATTGGTTGTGCACCTCTAGATTTGCAGCACAATCGATTGAGCAAGCACTATTCTGGCAAATGGCCAAGCATAGCCAAGATAATTGTCACTGCCTAATATCAGATGAATTGCCGACTGATAGTCAACAAACACTGTTAGCGCTGTGCGACTTGGTTGGATTTAACGTCGAAAAATCAATGCTCAGTTCTGCATCTAGTATTGCCGATAATGTCCTTTTAATGGAGCGGCAGGCTTTACGAGCTCAGCAGTCAAGTCAACAAGCTCCCTACCCAATTCAAACTGCAGAAAGTACAACTGAGATTGCCGTGATAGGGGGGGGAATTGCGAGTGCCAGTTTAGTTTTATCGTTGGCAGAGCGACATAAAAAAATCAGTGTATTTTGTGAAGATAGCGAGCTGGCTCAAGCGGCATCGGGTAACAAACAGGGCGCTATCTACCCATTGCTCACACCGGATAATAATACTTTAAGTCAGTATTTCCAGCAGGCCTATCTCTTTAGTCTGCACCGCCTAAACGCACTTGCTGTTAACAACTACCCGATAGACTTTGATCTCTGCGGTGTACTGCATACAGGCCATGATGATCGCAGCCGTAAACGAGTCCAGAAGATAATTAACGGTCATCCGTGGAACGCTGATATCGCCCATGCCGTTAACGAAAAGCAATCAAGTGAAATTGCTGGTGTAGAGATCAATGAAGCTGGGATTTTTTACCCTTTAGGTGGCTGGGTCGCACCGCAAGATCTCACCAAAGCATCATTTAAACGGGCGCAGCAGTTATCTGATGTTAACGTACAATTAAACACTCAGGTTACTGCACTTGAAAAGTCTGATGCGGGCTGGTTCTTAATCAATAATCAACAACGCCTAGGCCCCTATAAAACAGTGGTGGTCGCCAATGGCAAGTCTCTTACACGCTTCGAGCAGACAAAACATCTGCAAATCACTGGATTTAGAGGTCAAGTTAGCCATGCACCAACAAGAGCTAAGCTATCTAACCTCAGCACGGTATTATGTGCCCATGGTTACATGACCCCGAAGAATAACGCCCTGCACTGTTTAGGCGCGAGTTATGTTAAAGATGCAGACAACTTGGCTTATAGCCCACAAGAGCAAGTCGATAACCTACACAAGATCCAACATAGCTACTTAGATAAAGATTGGAACCGCGACATAGATATAACCAAACACAGTGCCCGAGTTGGTGTGCGCATGGTAACTCGCGATCATGCTCCTATGATGGGACCTGCTCCTGACCTAGATGCAATCATGTCGCTTTACAATAATCACCAACTCACTCCTGCAAGTAGAAAGTTTTGGCAAAACACGCCTGCGCCCGTGCACAAAGGCTTATACATCTTAGGTGGACTAGGTTCTCGTGGCTTAAGCTCTGGTTTGCTCGCCGCAGAAGCGTTAGCAGCTCAACTGTGTGGTGAAACCATGCCGCTTAGTACTGACTTTGTTGCACTTTTAAACCCGAACAGAATGTGGATGCGAAAACTGCTTAAGGGTAAGGCGTTAGAGTAATATGTATCCAACTAAAAAAACAGACGCCTAACAAGGCGTCTGATTGTTTAAACTACTCGGCTCCCGCCATCATTAGGGCATTCTTAAAGTCATTAACCCAACGACGATAAACTGTTTTAACGTCACCCCAATTGAAAACCTGAGTATTTTGCTGCCACTGGTCAAATCCTTCTCCACGATCGGCGGCTTTGGCTAACACTTCTCCACTCTGTCCATCCTTTACAACAGCAAGTAACATCATTGAACCTGAGTTCTGTGTGTATGTTTTTCCCATTGAGTTAAAACTGCGTCGAGAGCTCTCTATCGGTGCGCTTAGTCGAATATCAGTGACTGCGACTTCAATAACTAACGTGTCAGGCCCAGCTTTGTCGACAAGTTTGAAAGGTTGATCTTCATTAAACACACTGGCGACAATAACAGCAAACTCAGTCGACATCTTGTTGAGCGCTTTTTCTGGGAGATCATAAGTGGCATTCAGTCCATCAGCCCTGCGATCAATTCGTGGTGGTTTATAATCTGCTGGATGGTCATTGGTGACTGTAGCCGCTTTAAAATAAAGCTTTGTATACTTGCCCCAGTCTACGTTAGGTCTCGCAAAGGAAAGATCCAACACTGAGTTGTCGATTTTAACTAAACCGTCTTTGGTTACTTGAGCATCCGGTCCCGTCTCTAATGTAGGCGTTTTTGTTGCACAGCCCACCATAGATACGATAAATAGTAACAAACACCCCTTTAAAAATAGCTTCATTTAATCAGTCCTTTAGTAAAAATGATTCCAACTAAATATGGTTGCTATTTCCAACTAGGTCAATGTTGCAATGAAAACAAGTAATACCAATTGCAT
>NZ_JBFRMK010000046.1:0-21963 GCF_041470405.1 Shewanella sp. 10N.286.45.A1 | reverse complement strand
CCTCAGTCTTTTCAATTCAAAGCGCATTGGTAAAGAAATGGTTATTCCCTTTTAAGCCAATGCAAAGCAGAAGTGGAAAGACTGAGGGGCTCACGTAGTGCGGCTGAGGTTAAACAAATTGGCAAAACACTTTATGCTTCGCTATGAGATTTGGATATACGACTAAATGGTCTATTGTGTTCCATACAAAATGACACATTCCGGCCCTCCTTGGCGGCCAGATTTAGGAGGTACTAGACCAAGGAGGGTCGAAGGTAGAATAATGCAGCAACAATTATCGACACCTTGAAAATGCAACTAAAAAACAACTACGGCGCGCTGATAGCGCGCCGTAGTTGGCATTTTATAACCCTAAAGGTTTAGGGCTTATGGAGTGATGACTGTTGTTTAAAAAACTTCGCCAGTTTCCATATCAACATTATCACCCGCTGTATCAGTGGCTCCAGCAGCTACTTTTTCACCTTTGCTAAGCAACATAGAACGAAGTGCTGTCTCAATCTCATCAGAGATTTCTGGATTTTCGATTAGGTACTTACCGGCATTAGCACGGCCTTGACCGATCTTGCTGCCTTTGTATGCATACCATGCACCCGATTTTTCAATCAGTTTATGCACAACACCAAGGTCAACTAACTCACCAGTGCTGTTAATACCTTGACCGTAAAGGATTTGGAATTCAGCTTGCTTAAATGGCGCTGCGATCTTGTTCTTCACCACTTTTACACGTGTTTCGTTACCAATAACTTCATCACGATCTTTAATAGCACCGGTACGGCGAATATCTAGACGAACTGACGCATAAAACTTAAGTGCGTTACCACCCGTTGTCGTCTCTGGGTTACCAAACATCACGCCAATTTTCATACGAATTTGGTTAATAAAGATAAGCAGTGTATTCGATTGTTTAAGGTTACCCGCTAGTTTACGCATAGCTTGGCTCATCATACGTGCAGCAAGGCCCATATGAGAGTCACCAATTTCGCCTTCAATTTCAGCTTTTGGTGTTAGTGCTGCTACCGAGTCAACAATAATCACATCTACAGCCCCAGAGCGAGTCAATGCATCACAGATCTCTAACGCTTGCTCACCCGTATCAGGCTGTGAACAAAGTAGGTTATCAATATCAACGCCTAGCTTCTGAGCGTACACAGGATCCAAAGCGTGCTCAGCATCGATAAATGCACAGGTCTTGCCTTGCTTCTGTGCGGCTGCAATAACTTCAAGCGTTAGCGTTGTCTTACCTGATGATTCTGGACCGTAGATCTCAACGATACGACCCATTGGTAGGCCGCCAGCGCCTAATGCCACATCCAAAGATAGAGAGCCTGTCGAGATAGTTTCAACATCCATTGAGCGATCTTCACCCAACTTCATAATTGAACCTTTACCAAATTGCTTTTCAATTTGACCTAGAACGGCATTTAACGCTTTCTCTTTATTTGGATCTGTCTTCATTATTATGTCCTTTGGATCTCAGTGCTAACACAGTATCAGCACTGCATTATCATTTAGGTGACGACTCTAATGCCTTCTCTAGAGCCTCAATATGAAACTAGTATACTGTACAATCATACAGTATCAAGTACTGTACAAGATTTTTTTACATATTCAATAAAATCAAACGGATAGTAAAGCCATGTTCTACATAGCCGTGAATTAACAGTATTTCATTGCAATAATCCACACTCAAAAGAGAAAAAAATTGCTAAGATTGGCACCCATAATTGTTTCATGGCTCACTATGGCCGCAGTAAAAGTACAGGCAAAGCAAATCGATGACTGCTATTGAACCGCAAAACTTAGAAAAACATACCCCAATGATGCGTCAATATTTGACGCTAAAAGCGCAGCATCCAGACATGTTGCTATTCTATCGTATGGGGGATTTCTACGAACTTTTCTACGAAGATGCCAAGCTCGCATCGGAGCTGCTAGGAATATCTTTAACAGCGAGAGGCAAGAGTGGTGGTGACCCAATCCCTATGGCTGGCCTGCCCTACCATGCTGTAGAAGGTTATTTAGCTAAACTTGTTCAATTACGGGTCTCAGTTGCCATATGTGAACAAGTTGGTGATCCAGCAACCTCAAAAGGCCCCGTAGAGCGTAAAGTTGTTCGCATAGTGACCCCGGGGACACTAACCGATGAGGCATTGTTGCAAGAACGACAAGACAATTTGTTAGCCGCCCTCTATCAAGGTAAAAGCGGTTATGGCTACGCCACCCTAGATATCGCATCAGGTCGCTTTGTGGTTACAGAGCTTGCAAACACCGAAGCGCTAGAAGCGGAACTTCAACGAACCAATCCTGCAGAATTGCTATATAGCGAAGATTTTTCGCAGATGAGCCTCATTGCTGGTATGAATGGCACGCGGCGTCGCCCTGAATGGGAATTCGATTTTGATACTTGCCAACGTTTGCTGTTAAACCAATTTGGTACCAAGGATCTTAATGGGTTCGGTATTGAAGATGCTAGGCTTTCACTACAAGCTGCAGGATGTTTGATGCAGTATGTAAAAGATACTCAGCGCACAGCACTACCACACATTAACTCTATCGTGCGTTTTAACCAAACAGACAGCATAGTGCTTGACGCTGCGACTCGCCGCAATCTTGAACTGACCGTAAACTTACAAGGCGGCCATACCAATACATTAGCATCCGTTTTAGACAGTACCGTCACAGCTATGGGCAGTCGTATGCTACAGCGCTGGTTGCATCAACCACTTAGGGATCATCAAGTCATTGAAGCAAGGCAATCATCAATTGCCGAGCTAATTGCAACAGAGAACTACCAACTTCTGGCTGATGATTTAAAAGCCCTAGGAGATGTTGAGCGAATCACCGCACGTATCGCACTACGTAACGCCAGACCTAGAGATTTTGCTCGCTTACGTCAAGCTTTAGCATTATTGCCTCAGCTACAGCAAACATTAAAAACTTCCGCTGTGCCTCACTTGCAATATTTGTCTCAAGTTATTGGGGAATTTCCTGAAGAGTTAGCATTATTATCAAGAGCGGTTGTCGACAATCCACCGATGCTTATTCGTGATGGTGGTGTGATCCGCGACGGTTACGATAAGGAATTAGATGAATGGCGCGTGCTTAGTGCAGGAGCGACGGATTATCTAACTCAGCTTGAAGCCAGAGAAAAAGAGCAAACAGGCATCTCAACCCTTAAAGTCGGCTATAACCGTGTACACGGTTACTATATTGAAGTCAGCCGTCGCGAATCAGATTTAGTGCCTTTAAGCTACCAGCGTCGTCAAACATTAAAGAATACTGAACGCTATATCATTGCTGAACTAAAAGAGCATGAAGAAAAGGTACTGTCTAGCCAAGGCAAAGCGTTAGCACTCGAAAAACAGTTATGGGAAGAGTTGTTCGATCTGATCTTACCTAAGCTTCATGAACTACAAGAGTTTGCCAGGGCAGCAGCTGAGTTAGACGTATTATGTAATTTCGCCGAACGCGCAGAAACACTCAATTATGCCTGCCCAGAACTGTCGAATACATCAGGCATACACGTTGAAGCAGGTCGTCATCCTGTCGTCGAGCAAGTAAGCCAAAGCCCTTTTATTGCCAATCCAGTAACCCTTAACTCACAACGTAAGATGCTGATCGTGACGGGGCCAAATATGGGCGGTAAATCCACCTATATGAGACAAATAGCACTTATCACACTTATGGCGCATATAGGTTGTTATGTTCCCGCAGAACACGCCGTTATCGGCCCTGTCGATAGGATATTTACGCGTATTGGTGCATCTGATGATTTGGCATCGGGCCGCTCAACCTTTATGGTGGAAATGACCGAAACGGCAAATATTCTGCATAATGCAACGCCAAATAGCCTAGTACTTATGGACGAAATTGGTCGAGGTACATCAACCTACGATGGCCTTTCATTAGCGTGGTCGGCTGCAGAGTACTTAGCTAATAATTTAAACGCTATGACATTATTTGCTACCCATTATTTCGAACTTACTCAGCTACCAGAACTGATGGATAACGTAGAAAACGTGCATTTAGATGCCGTTGAGCACGGTGACAGTATTGTGTTTATGCATGCAGTACAAGAAGGTCCTGCAAGCCGCAGTTACGGGCTACAGGTTGCTGCACTTGCAGGGGTTCCAAACAGCGTTATCAATGCGGCAAAGCAAAAGCTGCACCACTTAGAAAGCCGCGATCACGCATTAGAGCAGTCTAAAAATGGCGAAATGGCAGTGCAGCAGTCGATTAGTTTCCCAAGCCAGCCAACATCCCCTGTGATAGAAGCGCTTGAGAAGCTAAACCCTGATGAGCTAACACCAAGGCAGGCTCTTGATTATCTATACAACTTAAAGAAAATGGCTAAGTAATTTCAATTAAGAGACACAAAAAAGGCGCCGTGGGCGCCTTTAATTTATTTATCGCAACTACACTCTGAAAATAGCTTCAACGGAGAGGCCTTGGGCTCCAAGTAGATCTTTTAAGCGCTTTAACGCTTCTACTTGGATCTGGCGTACACGCTCACGTGTTAATCCAATCTCTTTACCCACGTTTTCAAGGGTTGATGGCTCATAACCTAACAGTCCAAATCGGCGCGCTAACACTTCTCTTTGTTTGGTATTAAGTTCATCAAGCCATTTAACCACTGATTTTGACATATCTTCATCCTGAACTTTGTAATCAGGACCAACGTTGTCATCATCGGCTAATACATCGAGCAGTGCTTTATCACTTTCGCCGCCTAATGGGGTATCCACGGAAGTAATGCGTTCATTGAGCTTAAGCATACGACTGACATCACTACTTGAAAGCTCGAGTTTCTCAGCGATCTCTTCCGCTGTTGGCTCATGATCAAGCTTGTGTGCGAGCTCTCGTGCTGTACGCAAGTAAACATTGAGTTCTTTAACCACATGGATAGGTAATCTAATCGTACGAGTCTGATTCATAATTGCTCGTTCAATTGTTTGTCTAATCCACCAAGTTGCATAGGTCGAGAATCTAAAGCCACGTTCAGGATCAAATTTTTCAACTGCGCGGATTAAACCTAAATTTCCCTCTTCGATAAGATCAAGCAGCGCTAAGCCACGATTATTGTATCGACGCGCAATTTTTACCACGAGTCTGAGGTTACTTTCAATCATGCGGTTACGTGATTTTTCACAGCCTTTAAGCGACTTGCGTGAAAAAAACACCTCTTCTTCCGCACTGAGAAGGGGGGAAAATCCGATTTCACCAAGATACAGCTGGGTAGCATCAAGGTTTTTTTGTAAATCGTCTTGTACTTGTTGTTCTAGTTCTGCTTCTTTAACTTCCTTTTTATTGAGGTCTACTTTGGATTCCTTTACAGAAACATTCGTATGTTCTTCTGCCATAACAGCATTATTAGTTCTGCCCATAATATATCTCCCGAATTTACAATTTAATTACTGCACTTCACTATCCTCCGATTTGCCAAATTGGCAGCCTAATCAATTATTGCTTAGGCAAATATTTAAGTGGGTTTACTGACTTCCCGTGATAACGGATTTCAAAATGTAACATAACCCGATTCGTGCCTGTATTACCCATTTTAGCAACTGTCTGTCCAGCATTAACAACTTGCTTTTCTTTTACTAAGATCTTATCAGCATGTGCATAAGCACTGAGATAATCGTCGCTATGTTTAATAATGACTAAATTACCATATCCTCGTAGTGCACTTCCTGCATATACCACTCTACCACTAGCAGCAGCTTTAATTGCGTCACCACGATTACCCGCGATCTTTATTCCTTTATTTCCCTGCTCTTTGGCTGAGAAAGTCCCAATCATCTTACCTTTCACAGGCCAGGACCAACGACTTACCTTTTTCGGCAGTGTTAACTCTTGCTTGTGGATAACTCGGTTAACAGCTTGTTGACTGTCTGTAACAGAATACGCAGGCTTTGCCACATGATCAAGCTGTTTTTTTGACGCCGTATTAGCGGTACTTTTAGAGGGGGAGGACGCGACAACTGGTTGTTTAACAACAGATTTAGATGTAACAGCTATCGGTTTTGGAGCCGGTTTTGACGTTTTTTTGGCAGTATTGCTATTTGTAACATATTTTTTAGAGTTTAGACTCAATACCTGTCCAGGGTAGATGGTATAAGGCTTTGCAAGGTTATTGATCTTTGCTACATGGACAAAATCTTTATTTGCCCCCCAAGAGATAGAGTAAAGTGTATCGCCCTGTTTCACTTTATAGCGGCTAGCGGTAATAGAGCCTTTATCGTGTGAAGGTTTGCTAGTGTAATTGAGTGACTCTACGGGTGCAGGTCGATCAGCCTGAAAACTACATCCGGCTAACAACAGAGTCAAAATGATAGTGAAGTGTGATAAGAACTTCATATAAACAGGCCACCTCAAATCGCTAGTCTGCGACGATAACTAAAATAATCCGCAAATTAAAAATGACTAAGCAAGCTCGCCATTAATTAATGGCACAAACCGCACGACTTCTATTGCCTCTGAGACGTATTGACTGCCTTGACGTGTGACTTTAAGTAGTTGCTGCGAAGTCTCCCCGACAGGAATAACCAGTACTCCACCGTCCGATAATTGCTCTACCAATGCAGAAGGTACACTTGCCGCAGCAGCCGTTACCATAATGGCATCATAGGGTCCTTTACTCGGCCAGCCTTGCCAGCCGTCACCATATTTAAAGGCAATATTGTGCAGATCCAGTTTCTTTAAGCGCTGCCTAGCTTGAATTTGTAAACTTTTAATCCGCTCTACAGTACATAATTGAGGAACCAACTGAGCCAATATTGCCGCTTGGTAACCAGAACCGGTGCCAATCTCTAGTACTTTTTGAGGTTTACACTGCAATATTATTTCGGTCATGCGTGCAACTATGTAAGGTTGCGATATTGTCTGTCCTTGACCAATAGGTAGTGCGGTATTTTCATAAGCTTTATGGCCTAAAGCCGCATCTAAGAACTGCTCTCTTGGCGTATTAGCTACCGCCTTTAAAACCGGTTCATCGCGAATACCAGCTTCATACAAACTTCTTGCTAGGTTTAAAGCCGATGTTGACGCGAGCCGATCCATATATAACAGTTCCAATTTAAATGATTAATTAAGTTACAGCCTCCATACCTATAATTGGCGGGGCTAATTGTTGCGATTAAGTAAGCGACTCAAGCCACGTCGTCATCTCAGGTAGCTGCTCAAATGCCGTTAAGTCCACAGTTAATGGCGTAATAGAAACATAGCCATGCTCTACAGCATAAAAATCCGTGCCGTCGCTGGCATCTTGCTTGTCTCCAGGAGGGCCTAACCAGAAGATCTCTTTACCTGCAGGATCTTGTGTTCTTACCATCCCTTCAGCGCGATGTCTTGCCCCCAATCGAGTGATCTTAATGCCTTTAATATCCTCGATAGGCAGATCAGGTACATTTACATTTAAGATTTTATCTTGTGCGATTGGACTCTTTTTTAGCCCCTGAACGATCTTCAATGCAAAATGTGCAGCTGTATCGTAGTGTTTTAGCTCTGATCCCACTAACGAAATTGCAATTGCTGGAAAGCCCAAAAAACGCCCTTCCATTGCAGCGGCGACAGTACCCGAGTAGAGCGTATCATCTCCCATGTTCGCGCCAGCATTAATACCTGACACCACCATGTCGGGTTCATCTTTATACAGCTCTCTTATCGCCAAATGAACACAATCGGTCGGTGTACCACTCACTGATATATAACCATTGTCTAACTTATTCAGCCGCAATGGATTCGTCAAGGTCAAAGAGTTACTGGCACCTGAGCAGTTGCGGTCAGGGCCTACCGTTAAAGTTTCCGCAATCAGTGTTAAGGAGTTGGTCAGTGCAGCTATGCCTGCTGCATTTACCCCATCATCGTTACTAATTAAGATTTTCATTAGACTGAAACGTTATCCTGTTGTGCTGCTAGCAGTGCTTTTCTTGCGACTTGCTGGACATCTTGGTAATCAACCAGCTCGCGTAATACAGATGTAGCATAAGAGCCTGATGGTAAAGCAAATTTAAGAGTAATGGTATTATCTTCAACTTGATACTGCAAATGCTGTGGTTCCAGTAGCAAAGTACGACGCTCTTGATTAAGACCGGCTTGCTCTAACCCATCTCTATCAACTGAATATTCAGCTAATGCTGCAGCCTCTAACTCTGCTGCGTCCGTTTGGGCTAGTGGCTCTCCTCGGCCCCACAACGGCGCCGATAGTTGAATGTCTTTGTTATTTAGACGCTCTACTAATGTTTCATCCCAATGCTCAGCGGTAAAGTAACTTTTACTACCTGCAAGCATCACACAATCTCCCGCAAGTGTTGCCGCGCCATGAGCCGCCAATCTTGCTGAACTCGCTAAGTTGAACAAGTTAGAGCGCACGGCAGATAGATACATACTGCGCTTTTTTCTATCTTTTACTTTGCGGCCAGTAAACATCTGTCGACCAAAAACAATATTTTTTCCGTCATGGCCAAAACGTTGTTCACCAAAGTAATTAGGCACACCTAATAGCGCTATTTTTTCTAGGCGAGCGACCACATCTTCAACCTCTGATACATTCCTTAGCACCAAGGTGAATCGATTTCCTGCCAGCGCACCGATCCGCAACTTCTTTCCATGACGAGATGCTGATAATAGCGTCAGTTGATCGCTATTCATTTTTTGCCAATCAGGTGTTTCTTTACCTGGAATTCGCACACCAAACCACTGCTCAGTGACTGCGTTCTTGTCTTTCTGACCAGCATAAGTCACCTCTTTGGGGTGAACATGTGCAAAACTAGATAACATTTTAGCGACTTCAACGGTGTTTAAACCGTCTTTTCGAATATGTAGCAGATGGTGTTCACCTTCGCCTGTAGGCGCAAACGGCAAAATCTCCTGCACCAAAAAATCGCTGTTCTGGGTTCGCAAATCAGCTTTAGCATTAGGTTTGCCGTATAAGTAGTGAAGTTCGCTCATCTCAATCTTGCTCTCTTTAAATCTTGGTCATCAGCACTACAGCTTCAACTGCAATACCCTCTTTCCTACCGGTAAACCCGAGCTTTTCGGTGGTGGTTGCTTTAACATTGATGTCGTCAATATCTGACTGAAGATCAATGGCTAATACTGCTCTAATCGTTTCAATATGTGGCGCCATTTTCGGCGCCTGAGCAATAATGGTCACATCGAGATTAGATAAGCTAAAGCCCCTATCTAATACCAATTGATAACAGTGCTTCAATAACTCTCGGCTATCAGCCCCTTTAAACTCAGCATCGGTATCTGGAAAATGTTTGCCTATGTCGCCCAACGCCATAGCACCTAAAATGGCATCCGATATCGCATGTAGCACAACATCACCATCGGAATGGGCAATAAGACCCACCTCATAAGGTACTGTTACACCGCCTAAAATCAGTGGTGGTTCGCCGCCAAATTTATGTACATCAAAACCATGACCGATTCTAATTTTCATTTTAATTCCTTGTTACGATACGGCTTTAGCGTAAGTTAGTCGTATATTGTGAGCCTAGCGGCCTGAGTTCTTAAGAAAGAGTGCAGCTAATTGCAGATCATCGGGGTGGGTGACTTTAATATTGTCTGCTCGCCCGCTAACGATACCTGGCATTATTCCCGCCCACTCCATTGCTGAAGCTTCATCGGTTATTTTTGCCCCCGCTTTCAATGCCGACTCAAGATTATGCTTAAGCTGCTTTGCTTTAAAATACTGAGGTGTTAGCGCATGCCATAAATTATCGCGACAGACAGTCGCGCTGATCTCACCATTGTCTCCAGTACGTTTCATGGTGTCGCGTACCGGGGCACCTAGTATTGCCCCCTGAGGAAAAGTAGTTGTTGATGCTATCAATTTATCGATATCTAAGTGACTTAAACAAGGCCGCGCTGCATCATGGACTAACACCCAACTCTCCTCATCAGCCAGTTGCAAAGCAGCGAGAACAGAATCGGCGCGTTCATTGCCGCCAGTAACAGTTTGCAACTTCTTATGCTGTGCTTGTGGCAACAGTGAAAAATGTTTGTCTTCGGGGTTAAGCGCTACGATAACCTGTACAATTTGGGGGTGACTCAATAAGCAATCTAGCGTGTGACCGAGTATTGTTTGCTCATTAAGTGCTAAATATTGTTTTGGCACTTCGGCGCCCATTCTGCTGCCTATTCCAGCAGCAGGCACAACAGCAATAACTTGGTTGGTTAATTGGCTCATTCGAGGGTCTCGTTAGTAGGTAAAATGTATTAATTATTTTGTTTTGATAGCCGATCGCCACCAACGACTCGAAAGAAGGTTTCGCCCTCTTTGACCATACCTAATTCGTTACGAGCTCGCTCTTCAAGTGCTTCTGTTCCACTGCGCAGATCACTAATCTCCTCTCTTAACACCTGATTTCTTGCTACAAGTTGGGCATTACTTTCTTGCTGTAGCTTGATCTGTTCTTGCAGATGAATAGAGTCAGCAAGGCTCTTATCTCCTAACCATAGGCGATATTGAAGCATGGCAAGTAACACAATAAGGGCAAAAAGAAGGCGTTTCATTATACTAATGATAAGAATTTGAGGATAGTAAATAGATAGTACAACAAAAAAGGCCACCGAGTGGTGGCCTTTTTACACTTTATAGCAAATTATGCTTGGCCTTTAATCTCGCTTAAGCCGTTATAAGGTGCTTTTTCGCCAAGTTGCTCTTCGATACGAAGTAGCTGGTTGTACTTAGCAACACGGTCACTACGGCTTAAAGAACCCGTTTTGATTTGACCAGCAGCTGTACCCACAGCTAAATCAGCAATAGTTGAATCTTCAGTTTCACCTGAGCGGTGAGAGATAACAACAGTGAAACCTGCATCTTTAGCCATCTTGATAGCTGCTAAAGTTTCAGTCAATGAACCGATTTGGTTGAACTTGATTAAGATTGAGTTAGCAATACCGTTGTCGATACCACGCTTCAAAATCTTAGTGTTTGTTACGAATAGATCGTCACCAACTAATTGGATTTTATCACCCATTAGTTTAGTTTGATGTGCGAAACCATCCCAATCAGACTCATCAAGACCATCTTCAATAGAAACAATCGGGTATTCTTTGGTTAGATCCTGTAGGAAGAAGTTGAACTCTTCTGAAGTGAACTTCTTGCCTTCACCTTTAAGGTCATAGATGTTGGCTTCTTTGTCATAAAACTCAGAAGCTGCACAATCCATCGCTAATGTGATGTCTTTACCTAGCTCGTAACCTGCGTTTGCTACGGCAACTTTAATTGCTGCCAAAGCAGATGCGTTTGATGGTAGGTTTGGCGCGAAGCCACCTTCATCACCAACAGCTGTAGAGTGACCATCAGCCTTAAGTACTTTAGCTAAGCTGTGGAATACTTCTGCGCCCATACGTAGGCCTTCGCGGAAGTTAGCAGCACCAACAGGTTGAATCATAAATTCTTGGATATCAACAGAGTTATCTGCATGTTCGCCACCATTAATGATGTTCATCATCGGTAACGGCATAGAGTAAACACCTGAAGTACCGTTTAGATCAGCAATATGAGCGTATAAAGGGACACCTTTAAACGCTGCTGCCGCTTTAGCTGCCGCAAGAGAAACTGCTAGGATAGCGTTTGCGCCAAACTTAGCTTTGTTTTCTGTGCCGTCTAAATCAATCATGATTTGATCAAGTTCTGCTTGTGCAGTTGCATCTTTGCCATTCAGCGCGTCTGCAATAGGACCATTGACAGCTTCAACAGCTTTCAATACGCCTTTGCCTAAATAACGTGCTTTGTCACCATCACGCAGTTCTAGTGCTTCACGGCTACCTGTAGATGCACCAGATGGTGCTGCAGCCATACCCATGAATCCGCCTTCTAAATGAACTTCAGCTTCAACAGTTGGGTTACCGCGAGAATCCATGATTTCGCGACCGATAATGTTAATAATCTTAGCCATAATGCCCTCGATTTAAGTTTGAAAGATAAATTTAAAGTTAAAAGTAAAACGAATTTCTTTATGTCTAAACTCACATCACCAAAAACAAAAAAACCGCTCCCATCAAATGGAAGCGGCTAGTATTTTGGTTTAGCCTAAATCGCGTTTTTGATACGCGGCGGCTGCTGCAATAAACCCTTCGAATAATGGTTGACCATCACGAGGTGTCGATGTGAATTCAGGGTGGAATTGACCTGCTACAAACCATGGGTGATTTGGTAGCTCAATCATTTCAACTAACTGGCGGTCTGAAGATAGACCACTAAAAATTAAGCCTGCTTTTTCAAGACGATCTTTATAGTTGTTGTTGACTTCATAACGATGGCGATGGCGCTCAACACAACTAATACCTTTGTAGGCTTCAGCAGCTTTAGTGCCCTCTTCAAGATGACAAAGCTGAGCACCTAGGCGCATTGTACCACCTAAGTCAGACTCTTCATGACGCTCTTCAACTTGACCTTCTTCGTTGATCCATTCAGTGATCAAACCAACAACTGGGTGCGGTGACTCTTTATTAAACTCAGTTGAATGTGCGCCTTCTAGACCAGCAACATTACGTGCGAACTCAATAAGTGCAACTTGCATCCCTAAACAGATACCAAAGTATGGAAGGTTGTTCTCACGGGCATATTTAGCCGCCATGATCTTACCTTCAACACCACGCTCACCAAATCCACCAGGAACCAAGATACCGTCTAGTCCGGCAAGAACTTCTTCACCTTTGGCTTCAACGTTTTGTGAGTCAATATACTTAATATTTACTGAAACGCGGTTAAACAAACCTGCATGTTTTAATGCTTCATTAACTGACTTATATGCATCTGGCAGTTCAATGTACTTACCAACCATACCAATGGTAATCTCGCCCGTTGGGTTTGCTTCTTGGTAGATAACATTTTCCCACTCGTGCAGATCAGCTTCTTGGCAATCAATACCAAAACGCTTAGTGACTAGTTGATCAAGACCTTGAGCTTTAAGTAAAGCTGGGATCTTATAGATGCTATCAACATCCTTAAGTGAGATAACCGCACGCTCTTCTACGTTACAAAATAGCGAGATTTTCGCTTTTTCATTAGCAGGAATCGCTCGGTCACCACGGCAAACCAATACATCAGGTGCAATACCGATTGAACGGAGCTCTTTAACTGAATGCTGAGTTGGCTTAGTTTTGACTTCACCCGCTGCGCCTAAGAACGGCACTAACGTTAGGTGCATAAATAGTGTTCTTTCGCGACCAAGTTCAACGCCAAGCTGACGAATAGACTCAAGGAAAGGTAGTGATTCAATATCACCAACTGTGCCGCCAATCTCAACGATAGCAACATCATGGCCTTCGCCACCAGCGAGTACCTTTTCTTTAATCGCGTTAGTAATATGTGGGATAACCTGAATGGTTGCGCCCAAATAGTCGCCACGGCGCTCTTTACGCAATACTTCTTCGTAAATACGGCCAGTGGTAAAGTTATTACGGCGATTCATCTTGGTACGAATGAAACGCTCATAGTGACCTAAATCTAGATCAGTTTCAGCGCCGTCTTCTGTCACAAACACTTCACCGTGCTGTGTTGGACTCATGGTACCTGGATCGACGTTAATATATGGATCCAGCTTCATAATGGTTACGTTGAGGCCGCGAGCCTCTAATATTGCAGCCAAAGATGCTGCTGCAATGCCTTTACCTAGTGATGAAACCACGCCACCAGTAACGAAGATATACCTTGTAGTCATGCTGAACCTGAGAAAATGAGTTGGAAATATGTGCTTGTAAGAAAGCACTAGGACGGGGCAATATTATACCAAAGCATCACCGATTCGACAAACTAGAATTAACCTAAAATTCAGTTTATTTACTCTTCTCGCTCTGTTTAACCCTATCCCAGTAGTTATCAAGCTCAGCCAAAGTATGTTTATCAAACGCTCTACCATCTTGCTCGACATACTCCTCTACCCCGCGAAAGCGTCTTTCAAACTTTTGATTTGCTTGCCTTAAGGCTTTTTCTGGCTCGACACCTAAGTGCCTTGCAAGGTTGGCGACTGCAAATAATAAATCACCCATTTCATCTTCAACTTTGCTTTGGACAACTTTTTCTTGCTCTACCTCAAATAGCACTTCATCTATCTCTTCGTGGATTTTTGCAACCACTGGAGGTAAATCAGGCCAATCAAATCCGACTCGAGCCACTCTTTTTTGGATCTTTATCGAACGAGAAAGCGACGGTAAACTCAAAGGGATGTCATCTAATACTGAGTGCTGTTCTCGCTCAGCGCGCTCAGATTCCTTAATTTTTTCCCAGTTGTGTTTAATCTGCTCACTGCTGGTATTTTGCAAGCCAGCAAATACATGAGGATGTCGGCGGGTCAATTTATCGCAAATACGGCTAACGACAGTATCAAAATCAAACATGCCCTGCTCTTTGCCAAGCTGGCAATAAAACACCACTTGAAACAGCAGATCGCCTAACTCATCAGGCAGCTCATCAAGCGCTAAACGCTCAATCGTATCCGCCACCTCATAAGCTTCTTCTAAAGTAAACGGCACGATTGTTTGGAAAGTCTGCGCTTTATCCCAGGTGCAGCCTGATTCTGGGTCACGCAGCTTTTGCATAATAGTGAGTAAAGGCTGCATGTTTCCTATTTGCTGTGTCATTCGTTTTCTACTCTCTTAAAGCTATACCGTTCTATCTCAAGTTAGATTGGTATATTAAACTCTTCGCGCTTCACTGACGCCATCAACCTGAGACAGCTTGGCAATTACTCGAGATAAACCATCAAGATTATAGAGTTCAAGTTCTAATTCGATAGTCGCCGTCTGCGTTTTCACATCGGAGCTTGAGCTCATCGACAAAACGTTAGACTTTTCCGCTGCCAGCACAGAGGTAAGATCTCGAAGCAGACCAGAGCGGTCGCTAGCAAAGACTCGAATACGGATCTTGTATCCACCAGAGTAATTCTCTCCCCAAACCACTTCAACAGAGCGTTCAGGATGAGCACGAATAAGCTCTTTTACTTGATCACAATCGGCACGATGCACTGAAATACCACGGCCTTTGGTGATGAAGCCAAAAATCTCATCACCTGGTACTGGTTGACAGCATTTCGCAATGTGGCTCATAAGATTACCCACACCGTTAACCTCTACCTGACCTTTACCTTTTCGGGCGGGCTTGCTTTGGCTCTTTTTAACCAAGTCTTCAAGCACTTCTTCATCAGACAGCTCGTTGGTGCGCAGCTTGCTTTGTACGTGGTTAACCACTTGATTAAGACGAACATCACCACCGCCAATACCGGCAAGCAGATCATCCATGCTTACCATATTGAAGCGCTCTACTGCTGATTGAGCATCTTTAATTTTTAAATTAGTCCGCGCAAGTTCGGTTTCTAACATCTCACGTCCAGCGACAATGTTTTTATCTCTATCTTGCTGTTTGAACCAGTGCTGGATCTTAGAGCGCGCCCGAGATGTTTTGATGTAACCCAAATTAGGGTTTAACCAGTCTCTTTTCGGGTTAGGATGCTTAGAGGTAATAATCTCAATACGCTGGCCGGTTTCAACTTGATAAGTAAACTGCACGATGCGGCCGTCAACTTTAGCGCCTATACACTTATGCCCGACATGAGAATGGATATAGTAGGCAAAATCGAGCACGGTAGAGCCGAGTGGTAAGTCGACGACTTCGCCGCTTGGGGTAAACACATAGACGCGATCTTCAAACACTTGACTGCGCACTTCATCAACTAAATTACCGCTTTCGGCAACGTCTTCTTGCCACTGAAGAATCTTACGTAGCCAATTAATTTTCTCTTCGTAGCCGCTTTGCTTACCGCTCGCACTGCCCTCTTTATACTTCCAGTGCGCAGCGACACCTAGCTCAGCATCTTCATGCATCTGCTCGGTACGGATTTGAATCTCGACAGTTTTCCCTTCAGGCCCGACTACAATAGTATGGATAGACTGATAGCCATTAGGTTTCGGATTCGCCACGTAGTCGTCAAACTCGGGTGGAATGTGATGCCAAAGCGTATGTACAACGCCTAAAGCACCATAGCAATCTTGCAGTCTGTCGGTAACTATTCTCACCGCTCTCACATCAAACAGCTCATCAAACTTAAGCTGCTTACCGTTCATCTTTTTCCAGATACTGTAGATATGTTTTGGTCGGCCATAAACTTTGGCGCGAATTTGGTCTTTATCTAACCGTGCTTGTAGTTGGCTGACAAAGTCATCGATAAAGGTTTCTCTATCAATTCGCTTTCCATCAAGCTGCTTGGCAATATCTTTATAGGTTTGTGGATGCAGGTAGCGAAAGGAGATATCTTCCAGCTCCCACTTTAACTGTCCAATACCTAAGCGGTTTGCCAACGGCGCATAAACATCAGCAATCTCTCTGGCGATGAGTACTTTAACCTCTTCATCGGCATTCTTTATCTCACGCAGTAAACAGATACGCTCGGCGAGCTTAATGACCACGGCTCGAACGTCTTCAACCATCGCCAATAACATTTTACGGATATTGTCGATTTGCGGTTCGCCATTTCGAGTTTGGTTATCCACCTTCAATGCGCCGATGGCATTCATGGTTTGGACACTAGAAACTAAAACCTCTAATTTGGGGCCAAAGCGCTCTTGGATCTCCTCTTGCGAGATCAAGTCGGCATCAAAAACAACAAACAAAATGGCCGCTTGTAGGGTTTCAATGTCCATATTAAGCGGAGCTAGGATCTCTATCATCTCTCGGGCACGTTCGAGCACTGGCGCTTTGATCTCTTTATCTTGACCAACTAACAGCTCCACCTGCTCTATCAACGCCAAAAGAGTGTTGGCTTCGTTGGAATCACTTATATAACGTTTCACCCACTCTTCA
Organism: Shewanella sp. 10N.286.45.A1; assembly: GCF_041470405.1. NCBI lineage: Bacteria > Pseudomonadati > Pseudomonadota > Gammaproteobacteria > Alteromonadales > Shewanellaceae > Shewanella > Shewanella sp. 10N.286.45.A1. The sequence continues at coordinate 5,150 of NZ_JBFRMK010000046.1, read as the reverse complement.
AGTTGAAAGTCAGGGTCGCTAAAATGTGCTTCACGAACTGATACCATTATCTGTTATTCCTTTAAAATCCTAAGGCTGATTAACTTAAAACGGTTAATCTTATCCTTTTAAAATTAAGACTCTCTATCTTCAGCATTCAGCGTTTTTTGTCAATGAACAAAGGCTGACTATCGTAACTAAAAGTGTCATTTGCCAAGTTCAAATAGTGCCATCGACTCCAAATGGTGTGTTTGCGGAAACATATCCACCATTGCAATCTTTTTCAGTGTGTAACCTTGTTTTAAAATCACTTCGCTATCACGCGCTAAACTTGCAGGATTACACGATACATAAACCAATGCTTGCGGCTTTAATTTTTTAAGTGACAACATACTCTCATAGGCACCAGCTCTTGCTGGATCGATCAGCATCTTGTCGACTTTTCCCAACCATGGCTGTTGTGACAAATCAGCACTTAAGTCTGCATGATAAAAGGACACTTTATCTAGCGCGGCCTCTTTGGCATTTATCGTAGCCTGCTCAACCATTGCTGGTACACCTTCAACGCCTACAACTTCAGCGCCATTTTTCGCTAATGGCAAACTGAAATTACCGATACCACAGAACAGGTCTAGCACTCGTTCATTTGCTTGTGGTGCTAACCATTCCACGGCCTGTTTAACCATTGCTTGATTAACTGAGGCATTGACCTGAATAAAGTTACCCGCTGAAAATTTAAGCTCAGCATCGCTATCATTAAAACCATAAAAAGGCTGCTGACCATGACCACTTAAATGCTCGGTGTTGGCATCGTCATCTTGTAGCAGCATATTAAGCGAGTGCTGTGCACCAAACTCGGCTAAACGCTGACGATCTTTATCCGATAACGCTTTAGTGACTCGCAGCACCACAAAAATACCATTATCTGCCAGTGTGAGTTCAACATGCCCAAGCGTCTTTTTGCCACTTAATTGATTGAGTAAAAAAGCCAGTTCAGGGATCAAAGCAGACAGTGACTTAGCCAACACCGCACAAGATTGGATCTCAACCACATCACTACTACTGGCCGCGCGGAAACCTAAACTAATATGCTTGGTTTTTTTATCAAACCAGGTCGCTAAACGAGCGCGCCTGCGATAGTGCCACGGCGAATCACTTAAGGTTTCACAGACTTGGCTTGCCGTTGTTTGGGCAAACTTAGCCACTAACTCTTGTAGTGCTTTCGCTTTATGTGCGCGCTGTGACTCGACATTAAGGTGCTGGAGATCACAGCCACCACACTTTTCATAATGAGCACATAATGGTTGAACACGTTCACTTGAAGCAGTTTCCACTTTGAGTAATTTCGCTCTAGAAAACTTCTTCTTCTGCTCAGTCAGTTGTACCTGCACGGTTTCGCCTGGCAATGCACCATTGATAAACACAATCTTGCCTTGATGGTGAGCGATACCTGCGCCAAGGTGATCTAACTGGGTAACATTCAAAGATAACTTTGACGATAATTGTTTAGATCTATTTGGTTTTGCTTTAAAAAATTGTGCCATTTTACTCTCTAAATAGATAAAAAAACTGGCCAACACAGGCTGTTACTGGCAGTCTATCGAATACTCACACTATATTTATCGGTAACGCAATCATCTCATGAATGAAGCCAACAATATGACCAAATACAGCCTACGTTCATGGGTTCTGGTATTGGCGTTAGCTCCAACTATTTTAGTGGGTATTTTATTGGGCAGCTATTTTACCATAAATAGATTCTATGAACTTGAAGAAACGCTCATCGATCAGGCGAGTAATATTATTGAACCGCTGGCGATTGCTGCTGAGGTTGGTTTAGACAGTAAAGATTTTGAAACCACCAAGCGATTAATTACCGCCGCTCAGCTCAATAAAGCCTCTTTAGTGCAATTCATTGCCATTTTTGACGTCAATAACCGCGTTGTGGTCACCTCGCATCATTATAAAAATCATGAAGTCATGCGCTATGACAAGCCATTAAGCTCGATGCTAAGAACCGAACTTGAGCAAGTTGGCGATAGCATGATTTTGCGCAGCCCTATTTTTAATAATAGTGCCATCAAGCCTATCGATACCTTTGATGAGAACAACCAACGCATTGAGCCTGAAGTCATAAAATTAGGCTACATATCTATATTGATCAACAAAGAGAATGCCCTGCTTGAGCAACATCGAGCTGCGGTTGCGGCTTTTATTATTGTGTTAATTGGCGTTCAACTAAACCTCTTCTTTACTTTTCGATTGGTTAAAAACGTTACTCAACCCATTACTGAAATGGTACGAGTTGTCGCCAAAATTCGAGAAGGAAAACTTGATACTCGCCTAACAGGTAATTTGATTGGTGAACTCGATCTCCTCAAACGCGGTATTAATGCCATGGCTGGCTCTTTGTCAGAATATCATGACGAGATGCAGCAGAATATTGACCAAGCCACATCGGATCTACGCGAAACCTTAGAGCAGATTGAGATCCAAAACGTCGAGCTTGATATGGCAAAGAAACGAGCGCTAGAAGCCAGCCGGATAAAATCTGAATTCCTTGCCAACATGTCTCATGAATTACGTACCCCACTTAATGGTGTGATTGGTTTTGCTAAACAGCTACTAAAAACACCATTGCATTCAAGCCAGCAAGACTACATTCGCACAATTGAGCGCAGTGCAACAAATCTATTGAGTATTATTAACGACATCTTAGACTTCTCTAAACTCGAAGCTGGTAAAATGGTGTTAGAAAATATGCCATTCTCGTTGCGGGAGATCATCGAAGAGACAGTGACTATGCTCTCTAGTGGTGCCAGAGAAAAAGAGATCGATCTGGTGATAGATGTCGATCCACGGATCCCAGAGGATGTCACTGGCGATGCAATGCGTTTTAGCCAAATTATTACTAACTTAGTGGGTAATGCCGTTAAGTTTACTGACAGTGGTAGCGTACAGTTAAAAATGCAACTCGAGGAGATAGCTAACGGTAAAGTGCATGTCCGCACAGAAGTCATCGATACTGGTATCGGTATCGACTCCGAAAAGTTAGCCTCTCTATTCCAGGCTTTCGGTCAAGCCGACTCTTCCATCTCACGGCGCTTTGGTGGAACGGGTTTAGGGCTTGTAATCACCAAGCGTTTGGTTAATCGAATGGGCGGCCAAATTGGCTGCAACTCAGAACCTAAGCAGGGCTCGACCTTCTGGTTTTCTTTACCGTTAAATTTAAGCCAATACCCTATCAGTGATACCTTGCCTATCGGCACATTAAAAAATAAGAGCATTCTGTTATTCGAACCAAACCCGTTATCACATCACGCCATTGAGCGCATGCTCATACGCTGGGGTTTAAAGGTCACCAATGCAACGACTAGCAAGCAATTAGAATTTATTGTCACACAGTCAAGTCATCTGTTCGACTATGGCCTGTTTAGCTGTAAAGGCTTGGCAGCTTCAGGCAGTGCAGCTGAATTGTTAAAGGTGACGAAACCTAAGGTCAACTACCTAATGTTGATAACCAATTGTGTTGAAAGCGAAGAGGCTTTCTCACAATTTCGTCCCTACATCGATAAGCAACTCACTATGCCTATCGGTGAGAAAAGGCTGTCTAGCAGCTTAATTGATCCACAATCAAGCTTAGAAGCTGAAGCTTTGCCACTGCCGATGCCATTTGCAACTCCCGAGGCAAAGGAAAACTTAACGGTACTCGCTGTTGACGACAACCCAGCCAATTTGAAGTTGATTGACACCCTACTTAAGGAGTTAGTAACTCAAGTTCACATAGCCGACAATGGCGATACAGCCGTGCAACTGGCAAAACAGCGCAGCTTCGATCTTATCTTTATGGATATACAGATGCCTGGTACCGACGGTATTAGTGCCACTAAACAGATAAGACAAAACTCAGCCAACCGTAACACCCCAATCATTGCGGTTACCGCACATGCTATTGCCGAAGAGCGCGAACGCATATCTTCAAGCGGGATGGACGGTTATCTGCCTAAACCTATTGATGAAACAGCGCTTAAAGATGTTATTCACAAATGGAAGAACAAACCTAAGTTTACTCACTTTGACCAACGCACCCTAAACTGGGAGCTATGTTTGACGCAGGCGAATAATAAGCCAGACTTAGCACTCGATATGCTTAAGATGTTATTAAAATCGTTACCTGAGTCTGTTGAGCATATAAACAGTGCGCTGGCGAGCTTCGATCAACAAGGCATGTTGACCTGTATACACAAGCTACACGGAGCCAGTTGTTATTGTGGCGTGCCGACGACACAACAACTTTGCCAAGAGATTGAATCAGGATTAAAGAAAGGCGTTGCTGTTGAAGATGTAGAACCTGAAATCCTTGAGTTACTTGATGAGTTAACTAAGGTAGAATCAGCGGCTAATCAAGTGATCACCCAGCTATCAGTGGATGTAAAAGATGACAAATAAGACGGGCTTTTTTCAACGCCTTAAAGGGCTAACGCTAGCGCAAAAGAAACTTTTTGCTATTGCACTCTGTCAACGTATGCTGCCCAATTATCAGCTTTTTTCTGAAGTGTGTGAATTTGGCAACCCCAAAGTACTCGATACGCTACTTAACTTACTTTGGCAGTCTATGTATGACAATAAGCTTAAGCTAAATATTGAGCTACAAATGGAACGTATTGAAGAGAATACACCAGAGCCAGCTGATTTTGACGTATATGGCGTCTACCCAGCAATGGATGCTGCTGTCGCGTTGACCTCTTTGCTCAGTGCATTAGAAAGCAAGGTAGAGGAAGATATTACAAATATCAGTAAGCTTTCATCAGCCACTGTCGCCAACTATATCGAAGCGACCTGCGAGCAAGAGTTTGATAAAGAATCGGAATTAGATGACTATATTTTCAACCATGAAGTGATGGTTGAAGAAAAAGAGATGCAAGCTATTCTTCTACAAGCAATTGAAGAAAACCCTCATCTTAAAGCTGATTTTGTCAAAGAGTTACGCCGCGAAATTGTCGCCGTCGGCATTTCAAATATCGGCATTAGCCACACAGAAGCTTAAACGAAAGACAATACTAAAAAGCCGTTCACTGAACGGCTTTTTTATTGCTCGTAGTTATTGTTATACCAATTGCATTAAAAGTTTGACCATTCAGCGGGAATTCAAAGCGCTGTAGGCAAGTAGT
>NZ_JBFRMK010000045.1:0-19373 GCF_041470405.1 Shewanella sp. 10N.286.45.A1 | reverse complement strand
TAATGCAATTGGTATAAGTCGCTAACTGTTTTTATGTTGGTGGATCGCACAGGAGTTTCTGCCCGACTCTTTGGCTCGATACAAGGCTTGATCGGCTAAAGATAGCCAAGTTTCACTGCTAAGGATTTCAGGTTGGATATCACATATGCCGATGCTAATCGTGACCTTAATAACCTGATCTTCAAACACGGTTTCTGATTGTTCGACTTTTTTCCGCAATCGCTCTGCAAAAAACAGTGCATTGGCAGCTGGTGTATTGGCAAGTACAACACCGAACTCTTCGCCACCATAACGACCAGCGCAGTCTGTCTCTCTAAGTGACTTATTAATTAGGTGTGAGACGTTCTGAATGACCTTATCGCCGGCTTGATGGCCGTAGGTGTCATTAATCACCTTAAAATTATCGATGTCGAGCATTACCAGTGTTGTTTCGTCGCCATAGCGGCTATTGCGGTCAAACTCTTTTTGCATGCAAAGCTGCCAGTGACGGCGGTTATATAGCTGTGTTAAGCCATCGATCTGACTTAATACTTCAAGGCTTTCATTAACCGCTTTTAGCTGTAACTTGTTGATAGCGACATCAGTAACGTCGTAGACAATCATGCTTAAGTGAGTCACTTCACCCGTCAGTGACGACAGCGGCAGAAGAGTAACATTCTGGTACATGAAGTCAGCACGGCCAGTAATCGGTCGGTAGTTTTTGAATTGAAACACAAACGGACGCTGTTCCCAGCTAATAAAGGCACGGTTTTTAAGCTGAAAAACCGATTCCATTTTATGTTTGAGCCACTTTGCAGGTAGATACTCAAACTGCTCAAACAGATTTTTACCTTTAATCGAATTGGGTGAGACGCCACTGTGGTTTTCCATGAAACCATTCCACAGCTGGATGTTGTAATCCTTATCGAGTACGACTAAGCCAACTTCAATGGTTTGCACCATATCAATTAGCCAGTGGAGCTCGTTCATCGCGCTTTGATCGTCTGCCATCTTATGATCCATCTTAATCTAGCAAGTAGCCAAGCTTATAATTAAGCGTTGGCAAAGAGTCTTCAGTAAATAGCAGCAGTAAATCACATTGAATATCATGATTTTCAATTTGATAGTTAATTTCCATTGCTAGGGTGCGTTGCCATTTATCTGAGTTCTCATGGATGAGTTCATTGGCGGTACAATGTCGGCCTAATACCACGGGGTGGCTTTGGCTGAATTTCATATGCAGTTGTTCTGATATCCCGTTCAGAAAGGCACCAATAAGTACGTTGCCGGTATCCATCATGACTTCTAATTCAGTGGTTTCATCTTCCGGGTTTTCAAGCTTCATTAGCTTGGCCATATCCTGGAAAGAGGAGTCATGAAATAGCAGTAAAGCTTCGCCTGCAATACCGGCACCAATAAACCCTTGGCAGAGTGCGGAGACGGTACCATTTTCCTCTGTTGCTTTTAGTGTCATTGTCAGTTCACTGACTTCAAGCACATTAACGTTAGGGATAGGCAGTAACACGAACACATCGAGTAGCTTTGATAATAAGTCAGCTGCTCGCCCCATCGCGACGTTAGCAACTTCCTGGCAAGCGTCACGTAGGTCAACCTCAACCATAGGGTTTTCAGTTTGGCCGGTACCAATCGCGAGTTCTAAAATACCGTACTCTTGCAAGATATGGCTTATGGCATCGACACTGACAGGTTTTTGAATAAAATCGAGTGCACCGAGTACTTTGACGCGCTCATGTGCTTTTATTTGGATATCGCCAGAAACAACGATGACTAATGCGGGAAGATCTTCTCTTTGAATCGCTTCGAGAACTTCATAACCATCCATAACAGGCATATTTAAGTCTAAGAAGACAATCTCGCCTTTACCTTCACGGATCGCATCAATCCCTTCCGCACCATTGGCGGCATAAGTGAGTTCTACATCCCACTCTTTTGGAAGTGTCCGTGCCATCTGCTTTCTCGCAAGCGCAGAGTCGTCACATATTAGTACGGGAAAGGGCATTATTATTCTTATATCCTAATGTTCGTGCTCAAGTTAACTATTGTTATTATTTTTAGACATCAACTGTAAGTTTTGTTTAGCCTATATATATGAATCTAAATGGTTTTTATTTTATTTCTTGTGTTTATATTTTGCTACTATTACATCAATTTTGCAATTGAATTAGTTTCCTAATGCTGTCACATCTGTGTCATTAATGAAGGAAATAAGTCAATATCTCATTGATAATTATCACCTATCCAGACATTGATAGAAAACAGCACTGTATGACAGTTTATTGACGATGGTCAAAAAGCAATAACATGTTATAGGTATTAACGATTTATGCCAAATATGTTAACTTGTTATCTGGACTGACCAGTGTCACGTAAAAGGATTTGAAAATGAGCAATAAATTAGTCTCGATACGAAAAGAAGATAGTATTGCGTACGTATCTCTGAATCGCCCTGAGAAGTATAATGCTTTGAATTATGAGCTTTTTAAGCAGATAGATGCTTGCATAGCTCAACTCAGAAAGGATAAATCACTAAGAGCTGTGATCCTATTTGGCGAGGGGGATAGTTTTTGCTCTGGCCTCGATGTAAAGAGTGTAAGCCGCTCACCTTTTGATGCGGTAAAGCTACTATTTAAATGGTTACCTGGTAATGCTAATTTGGCGCAACGAGTCTCAATAGGTTGGCGTCGATTACCAGTGCCAGTTATCGCCGTTTTGGAAGGGGTCTGTTACGGTGGCGGAATGCAAATTGCGTTAGGTACTGACTTTAGAATCGCTTCTCCTAGCTGTAAATTATCGATAATGGAAGCGCGATGGGGTTTAGTGCCTGATATGGCGGGTTTTGTCGGGCTTAGAGAACTAATGCCAAAAGATCAAGCGCTTAAGTTAACAATGACTGCTGAAATTCTGACTGCTGAGCAGGCGTTATCCTACAATTTGCTCACAGCCATTGAAGATGACCCTATGGCTGCAGCAACAATATTAGCTCAACGATTGATGCAAACATCTCCTGATGCCAATGCGGCAATAAAGCAGAGTATTCAAAAAAGTTGGAGTGCGCCTATTAGGCAATTATTGCGCAGAGAGTCTTGTTACCAAGTGAGGTTACTTGCGGGTAAAAACCGAATTATTGCTGCAATTAGACAGTCTAAGGACTCTCTAAAGGAGTATAGAAATAGGCAATCAGGCTGGTAATTCTGATCTATTGCTTAATTTGTGATGAACGTCACAAATGACCATGAAGTTTGTGTGGAAGTGGGAGGCATATTTTACACTTTTGCATCTTACTTAAACTCGTTGGATTAAATGATTGTGCGTGAACTTTTTGAACGTTTTCTATGGAGTAGCCGACTTTCGGTAATGTTTGGTGTTTTATCCTGCATCATTGCAGCTTTTGTTGTATTTGCAATGGGGTTAAAAGACGTTATTCACATGCTGCACCTTATCTGGGGTTATGTGTTTAGTGGTAGCCATGCGATTCGTAATGATCTCGTTATGGTTGTGGTCGAGATCCTAGATACCTTTTTACTTGGTGCTGTGTTACTTATTTTTGCGTTTGGTCTATATGAATTATTCATTAGCAACTTAGATGAGGCGAGTAAAAGTGAAGCTGGTGGTAAGATTCTGATTATCAACAGTATTGATTCGCTTAAAAGTAAATTAGGTAAAGTGATACTGATGATGCTTATCATCAAAGTGTTTTCATTTTTTAGTGAAATTAAGCCTGTAACAACGTTGGACTTACTCTATATGGGGATCACTGTGGTACTCATTGCCGGCGCATTGAAGTTAAGTAAAGATTAAAAATAATAAGCCTATCCGTTCGGGTAGGCTTTATTTATTCGCTGTGCAAAGCCTTCAATTAATTTACTGCCATTACTCCAACCCTCTTTATGCAGCAAATCTAGCGACATCTTATATTGATGGTATCGATATGGTTGGTTTTGCGGCATCAAAGTGATACGACTTTGTTGAGTCGCTAGCGATGCGGCAGTGCCATCTCGTGATTGAATATCGAGTACAGGTATTGTTAGCTCCGCAAGGTTTGTTGGTAATGCTTGATTGCGGCTTGGAATGTCACTATAGGGGTTGATTAACGCTAGCATATCAGGCATTGGGAGCTTTTTGTCTTTAAGTAACTCAATGACTAATGCCGCACTATCGCCATTGCAGATTAAGATCCGCTTGCCTTGATATTGCTTACCTAAGCTATCTAACTGGGCCATGCTGCTAATTAAGAAGCTTTGCTGTTGCTCAAGGTTGAGGCTGAGCTGCTCTTCAGTGAATACAGGCATTGCACGAGTACTTTGCTCGCTAAGTTGTTGCTCACCAGCATTGGCGACATCTTCGGCTTTAGTGGCGTAATTAGGCATACCTGGTTTAAGAGGTGGCGTAATGGCAAGTGTTGCCCAGCCGGCACTATTTAACTGACGGCGTAAATAAGCAGTAAACCCTGCTGCATCAGCGCCCAGTCCTAGCTGTGGAACAATAATCGCCAGCCCTAATTTTTTTGTGCCTTGCCAAGATCTTAAGAGTGCAGGGTATTGTTGGTCATCTACTTGCAGGTAGTGAACTTCAGACTGTGGTAGATAAGACAAATCTTGCGCTATGGTTGCTGGCGTAACAAAGGCTGTCGATATAGTAAAGATAAGCGTAAGCAATAGCTTTACAGGAGTTAAAGTTCGTTGATACATACGCGAGTACAACCTTAGTGCAAAATACTGTAGAAAATCGTGAGGTTAATTCATCGAGTATATCGCAAAGGAATGCAGTGCTTAAGGCCTGCTAGTTAAAAATTGCTGTATGGGTTAAAAAACAAAAAGCCTCGCTAAAAAGCGAGGCTTTGTGCTTAGTTTGCTACGTTAAGCGTGACTGACTAATACCAAACGAATAGCATCAAGCTGTAGTTGGCTACTATCAAGGTAACGGTTTAGTTCACTCATCTGTTCGCTTAAGTGAGTTAACTCTTCATCACGAATATTTGGGTTAACTGCTTTAAGCGCTTTTAGTCGCTCAAGCTCACCAGTTAGTTGCTGGGTCATCTTTTCACGTGCAGTCTCTGTCAGTAATTTGAGTTCACTCGCAGCGAAGCTCTCTCCTTTAGCAAATAGTGGGTGCAAAATTGCCTGTGAGGCGGTCACTAATTTGCTGGCAATATGACGATTAACCGCACTTAACTGTCTGTCGAAACTCTCGTAAGTGACATTATCAGACAGATTATTACCACTCTTATCTAACAAGATACGAATTGGCGTTGGTGGCAGGTAGCGATATAGCTGGCTCGACTTTGGCGCTGATGCATCCGCCATATAGATTAACTCTAAGAACACAGTACCCGCTGGTAGTGCTTTGTTTTTTAACACTGCAACGCTGGTGGTGCCGGTTTCAGAAGAGGTGATCAAGTCCAAGCCTGTCTGTACGATAGGGTGTTCTTGAGTAATCAGTGCGATATCATCACGTGAAAGTGCCATTTCTCGGTCGAAAGTGACGGTAATGCCATCTTCCGGCAGGCCTGGATAGGTTGGGAACATCATGTGCTCACTTGGGTGCAGCACGATCGCATTCTCACCGCTATCTTCCTGCTCCACACCGATGATATCCCATAAGCGGATCACTGAACCGATTAGCTGGGTGTCTTCATCTCTGGCTGCCAAGCTTTCAACTAACTTGTTAGCACGCTCGCCGCCGTGAGAGTTAATCTCTAGCAGTTTGTCGCGTCCTTGCTCCATGGCCACTTTAAGTTCTTGGTAACGCGATTTGGTGTTATCTAGTAGCGTCTCAAGGCTCGATTCATCGTCAGTGGTTAAGGTTTCGAGTAGCTCGCCCGAAAATTCACCAAATAGGATATGACCACTTGGACAAGTACATTCAAAGGCATTCAATCCTTGATGATACCACTGCATTAATCGTTCTTGCGCAGTACCCGCTAAGTAGGGCAGGTGGATCTCAACATCATTTTTCTGACCAATACGGTCAAGACGACCAATGCGCTGCTCGAGTAGATCAGGGTTAAGCGGTAGATCGAACAGTACTAAATTACTGGCGAACTGGAAGTTACGACCTTCGGAACCGATTTCACTACAGATAAGCGCTTGTGCACCGCCTGTTTCTTGAGCGAAATAAGCACCGGCTTTATCACGCTCAATAATCGACATGCCTTCGTGGAATACGGTGGCTTGGATCCCTTCACGTGTGCGCAGTGCTTCTTCTAAGCTCAAGGCTGTTTCAGCTTGGCTGGCAATAATAAGCACTTTCTTACTGCGGTTGGTTTTAAGGAAATCAATTAACCAATCAACGCGAGGATCAAATTTCCACCAACTGGCGCTGCCGCTATCAAAATCTTGGTAGATTTTCTCAGGACTCAACACTTGTCGTACTTTGGCATTGGTGTCTAAGTGTTTGTTCATCATGGCGCTAACGCGTGATGCGGTAACATACTGCTCAGGCATCGGCTGTGGATGAATATGCAGGTTACGGGTTGGAAACCCTTTTACCGAGGCGCGACTATTACGATACAACACACGACCAGTGCCATGACGATCGAGTAGTTCTTGTAGCAACTCTTCACGGGCTTGGTGGCGAGTATCTGTATTGGCGCTTTCGTCTTGAATAAGGTTGATGCTGTCGCTGATATCTTTTTCTGATAACAGCTGTGTCAGACTAGTGATAGCGTCAGTTGAAAGGTTTTCTCCACCGGCTAAAGCATCCGCTGCCGTCGCCACATCTTTATAACTCTCTTCCTCTTTCAAGAAAGAGGGGTAGTCATAAAAGCGGTCAGGATCGAGTAAGCGTAAGCGAGCAAAATGACTCTGGTGACCGAGTTGATCAGGCGTTGCGGTAAGCAGTAGTACGCCAGGAACGACTTCACTTAATGCTTCAACCACTTTATAAGCGCGGCTTGGGGCATCTTCAGACCATTCTAAATGGTGCGCTTCATCGACAACCATTAGATCCCAATCGGCATCCAATGCTTGGTCTAAACGCTTTTTCTTACGCAGTAGTTCAAGCGAACAGATAACCAGTTGCTCGGTGTAGAAAGGGTTATCGTTATCAGCATAAGCTTCAACGCAGCGGTCTTCGTCGAAAACAGAAAAACGCAAGTTAAAGCGGCGCAACATCTCAACCAGCCACTGGTGACGTAGCGTGTCAGGCACAATAACTAAAATACGTTCAGCACGGCCAGTAAGTAGCTGCTGATGAATAATTAAACCCGCTTCAATGGTTTTACCCAGGCCAACTTCATCGGCAAGTAATACGCGCGGCGCAAAACGTTGACCGACTTCATGAGCAATCCACTGTTGATGTGGGATCAACCCAACTCTTGGCCCTTGTAGTCCAAGTAGATCGGAGGTCGCCAGTTTGTTTCTCAGCAATTGACACTGATAGCGAACACCAAAACGGTCCATGCGATCAATTTGACCTGCAAACAGACGATCTTGTGGCTTATTGAAACGAATATTGTGATTCAGCAGCGTCTCACGCAGGCTGGCTTGCTCACCTGTTTCGCTATGAATGCCGTGGTAGATAATAAGGTTATCTTTCTCTTCAACTTCGGTAACAGTCAATGACCACTCATCGTGGCTCTCAACTTTATCGCCTGGATTGAAGATAACGCGTGTTAGCGGAGCTTCTGAACGAGAAAATAGTCTATTCTCGCCAGTCGCAGAAAAAAGTACAGTGACCATACGGCCTTCCATACCGACGACTGTACCCAAACCTAGTTCTGATTCGGTATCGCTGATCCAACGTTGACCAAGGGAAAACGGCATTTAAAAACTCTCATATACTGGGTGAATCACAAGGGGCGCGTATGTTATAACAATCCCACACATTTTGAAATTGAACCTACTAATATTAGCTTAATTCTGTTGGTGATAGATTACAAATTCACCAATTGAATGTGAGTATTTTACAGCATCATCAACTTGTCATATTTCAACGCTAATGATGACAGCTTATTACGCAAGAGCATTGATGCGAGACAATATTGGTGGCAGTATGAAGTTAATAACTTGTAACTACTCTAAAGGAGCTTTATCTATCTCGTAATCAAAATTAATGCACAATTGGAGGCGCCATGGAACAAGACGACAGAAAGTTGTTTGTACTGGATACCAACGTATTACTGCATGAACCTTTGGCTATTTATTCATTTAAGGAGCATGACGTAGTCGTACCTATGACAGTTCTAGAGGAACTGGATCTAATCAAGGATAGAAAGCGAGACGTTAGCCGCGATGCAAGGGTCGCGATTAGAGCATTAGAAGATATACTCGGTGGGCAAACGACACCGGAGCAAATAGTCCAAGGTGTGCCATTGCCTAGGCGAGAAGATCACAGTGATGCTAACGGCACACTCTCTATTTTTCCTGATCATCAAATCGAATTCACCATTGGCAGCATGCCCGGTGACAATAACGATAACCGCATTATCAATACAGCACTGCATCTACAAGAGCTGCATCAGCCCCGCACCGTCGTACTCGTTACCAAAGATATTAATATGCGCCTCAAAGCGAAAGGGGCAGGAATACAGCGTGTTGAAGATTATCGTACCGATCAACTTATTGACGACATCCGCTTCCTAACGAAAGGTTTCCACAAATTTGATGGTGATTTTTGGCTGCATACCGATGATGTCACAACCGAGAGTAATGGCCGACATACCGTTCATAAAGTGCCAATCGACAAACTGGGCGACGACATTTTTTACACTAATCAGTACTTGTTGGATGAAGGACGTGACTTTTGTGGCCGTATTATCGAGAAAACCGATAGCGAGCTTAAGTTCTTAGATCTAGGTCGGGAACGGTTAATGAATCTGGATGCATGGGGGATTAGACCGAAAAATATTTACCAAGGTATGGCACTGCAAGCACTACTTGATCCTGAGATTGATCTAGTGATTCTAACGGGGCCAGCTGGCTGTGGTAAAACCTTGCTCGCAATGGCTGCAGCGCTTGAGATGGTGGTCGAGCGTGGCAAGTATGAAAAAGTTATCGTTACTCGTAATACTCCAGAAATTGCAGAGTCGATAGGTTTCCTACCTGGTACCGAAGAGGAGAAGATGGCGCCTTGGCTAGCAGCCATTACCGATACCTTAGAAGTACTGCATAAAAATGATGTAAACCCTAGCGGGAGCATGAACTACATCATGGACAAGGCCAATATCCAGTTTAAGTCGATTAACTTTATGCGCGGTCGCTCGATTCAAAACTCGGTAGTACTGCTTGATGAGTGTCAAAACTTAACGGCATCGCAGATCAAAACCATGATCACCCGTATGGGGGAAGGAACCAAATTGATCTGTAGTGGCAACTTGGCACAAATCGACTCTAATTACCTGACAGCAGTCACTTCTGGTCTAACTTACATTGTCGAGCGCTTTAAAGATTTTGATGGTAGCGCCAATGTTTACTTAAATGGTGTGGTACGTTCTCGTTTAGCCGAGTTTGCTGAAGAGAATCTATAAAGCTTGGTCAGTTAAAAAGCTGCAACTAAATGGCCTCTGAAATATTGAGGCCATTGTTCGATAATTCGTTACATTTTAAGCTAATATTGAGTATTCCAATAGGTTATCTTCCTGATAGTATTAGGTAGCATGCCAAGATAAGTCTATGTTCGAGTCAAATGAGTATATGTCTTAGGCATTGGCGCTAACCAAGATGCATTTCGATTGAGTATTACCAAGGGTTGTAAATGAAACCGACTGATCAAGCTCCTCAGCTAAAGTCACCGATACAGAAAAATTATAGTAGAGCCGTATTTTACACTTATATCGGTGTAATCATTATGGCTCTATTAACAGCTTGGTTCTTTTTTGAAAGACAGAAAATCCAAGTCATTGAGCAGCGTGAAGAGCTTGTAGAGCGTCACGTGCTGCAGATCGATCTACTGCTCGAGTCGAGTATTAGAGCGGTGAAAAGTTTGCGTAACGTCGCCATTGATCATTTAAGGTTAGGCGAATTAGTGCGTAAAGAGCGTCTACCTCAGTATGAGAAATTTAACGAAAGCGGCCAGTTTTTTACCTTAGAACCCAGTTACGCTAAAAGTGGCGAACCCTTTACCAACATGGGGCGCATTACTGGTGCGGGTTCGCTGAATGGTCGTAGTGATAAATTTTACCAAGAACTGGAGATGCTATTTGAGTTGTCTCTTTCATTTCCTGTCGCGACGCTCGCGGCCCCCAATGCATCCTCAATTTATTACACCTCTAAACGACGGATAATGTCCTATTATCCGTGGCCGTCAAATGAACAACGCTTTCGGGATGAGCTACTCAATAAGAAACAATTTCAGCTAGCAACGCCTGCAATGAATCCGCAGCGCAGTATTTTTTGGAGTCCTGCCTACGTTGACCCAACTGAAAAAGGGTTGTTAACAACATTAGGCGTGCCTATTTATCTAGAAGATGAATTTATTGGCTCGATCAACCTAGACATGACTCTTGCTTCACTTGCCAAACAGATCCGTCTCTATTTTAAAATGCCCGGTACGGTGATCTTGCTTGATCAAGATAATAATATTCTGTCTCACAGTGATATCGATACGTCTGAGTTTAATCGGGTGTACCACATTAGTCAGAAGATCCCCTCTGAGCTACATTCGATTCCCGAATCTGAGTTATTTGACGCCCATGAAGGCATTATTCGTAATGGTTACTACATTCACTCTGTTGCACTTGCCAATCCGCCGTGGCGCTTGTTGTATCTGCAAGATGTTGATGATCTGTTTAAAGATTCTTGGGAAAAACTCGAACTGACATTCGTATTGGTGGTAATGGCACTGTCCGTTTTAGTGACGATTGTGCATTGGCAAACCAGACGCTCGTTCGTTAATCCTGCAACTCAATTACTGACACATTTAGAAGAGTGCTCGGCTGAGCCAATTAAACCGCCAGAGAAGATTACTCAAGGCTGGGGACCTTGGTTCCAGTTAGTCAGTCGGATTTTTGAAGAGAACAAGCAATATACTCGTCACCTTGCTGAGCAAAATCGACGGCTGGATAAACTGGTTGCACAGCGAACAGAACGGCTAAAAGACACCACGGAGCGACGTGAAGAGGAATATGCACTGTTACGCTCTTTACTCGACTCCATTCCTGAAGCGATTGTGTTTAAAGATAAAGATGGCCGCTATTTAGGCTGTAACAAATCTGCAGAACGGATGTTGGGTTACACCGAGAATGAGATTGTAGGTCAATATGCCGATGCATTAATTCCAAGTGAACAAGCTGTTCGTATTCGTGCTGAAGATGAAAGAGTACTCGCTAATAAAGTGCCGCTTCGTTACCAAGAGAAAGTCGATTTTGCCGGTAAACCGGTATTGCTTGATACCCTAAAGATTCCATTTTATAACCGCCGTGATGAACTGCTAGGTTTGATTGCAGTTTGGCGTGATGTCACACGTGAATATGAGTCGGCCGAGCAGTTACGTTTGTCGGAGGAGCGTTATCATCTGGCGATGGATGCGGTAGAGGATGGCTTATGGGATTGGTATTTAGATTCTGAGCAAATTATTTGTAACCCTGCCTACTACTCAATGCTTGGTTATAAGAGTAATGAATTTCCGGCACTGGTTTCGACAATTGATGAGCTGATCCACCCCGATGATCGCATTAGGGTTGAGGAGCATCGTAATGAATACTTGAGCAATCCTATTGGCACTTACGATGTCGAATTTAGGATGTTGGGTAAAAGTGGTGAGTATCATTGGTTATTGTCTCGTGGTCGTGTAGTCGAGTTCACTCCGACTAACCAACCTAAGCGTATGGTCGGTACTCACAAAGATATTACCCGCCATAAGCGTAATGAAGTGGCGATGCTTGAAGCGAAACAAGACGCTGAAATGGCAAACCTTTATAAAAGTGAATTCTTGGCCAATATGAGCCACGAGATCCGTACACCGATGAATGCGATTATTGGTATGTTGCAGTTAGCGCAGCGTACATCGTTAACTGCTCAGCAGAAAGACTACCTAGAAAAAGCGGGTTTCTCTGCTCATTCATTACTGCGGATCATTAATGATATTCTCGACTTCTCAAAGATTGAAGCCGGTAAGTTAGAACTCGAAAGAGTGGCATTCCCACTCGATAAAGTACTGGATCATGCCCTAGACCTTAATGCACTAAAAGCCCAAGAGAAAGGTGTTGAACTATTACTATATGCTCCAGTCACTGCAGGGCTAATTCTTGAGGGCGATCCGCTGCGTCTTGGTCAGGTACTGATTAACATGCTCTCAAATGCGGTTAAGTTTACGAAATCAGGTGAAATTGAGCTTGGTTGTGAAGACGTTGGTGAGCGTGATCATCGCATTACGTTGAAATTCTGGGTGCGCGATACCGGTATTGGGATCAGTAAAGAGCAGCAAGCGATACTGTTCGATGCCTTTGCTCAAGCCGATGGTTCTACTACCCGTAAATATGGTGGTACAGGACTAGGTTTGTCTATCAGTAAGCACTTGGTGTCGATGATGGGTGGTATCATGCAAGTTGAAAGTGAGATGGGGGTTGGTAGTACCTTTAGCTTCACCATTAGCTTTGAAATTGCTGAAGAGGCAGAAGTACAGCCACTGGTTATCCCTTCCACATTAGGGGGATTGAAAACACTAGTCATTGACGATAACCCGACCGCGCTACAGATCTACTCAAGCGTCATGCGCGACTTCCACTTTAGCGTCGATACTGCCGCAAGTGGCCCTGAAGGGTTATACAAACTCAGCAAGAACCCCGTTGACCTGTTGCTGCTTGATTGGATGATGCCTGAGATGGACGGCATCGCGGTAATTGAAGAGATAGACGATATGGTTGCTACAGGCAAGCTTGCAAAGCGCCCAGTGATCATCATGATGACGGCGTATGCCGCAGAGCCAATGCATAAGGATATAGCGGGTTCAAATGTATTTGCACTGCTACAAAAACCGTTTAAAGCCTCCTCCCTATTTGATGAGATTATTTCGGCATTCTCAGATGAACCGAGCTTAAATCCGTTGCCGGAAGTTAGTGAAGAGGCAGCAGATAAGGATACGGGTTACATACTGCTGGTAGAAGATAACTTTATTAATCAGCAGGTCGCTACAGAGCTACTTAAAAGTGCGGGTTATACGGTAGATGTCGCAGAGAATGGTCAGATAGCTTTAGATATGATTGAAGCTGCTAATTACGACGCGGTATTGATGGATATTCAGATGCCAGTGATGGATGGTTTAACGGCTACGAAGGAGCTGCGTAAACGCTATTCTGCAACTGAGCTGCCAGTCATTGCAATGACAGCCCATGCGATGTCGGGTGATAGAGAAAAGAGTTTATCGGCTGGTATGAACGCTCACATTACTAAACCTATCGTGCTCAATGAGTTATTTGAAACCTTGAGCCATTGGATTGGAGAGTGCGGCCGAAAGTCATGATGCGTAAATGATTCATGTCAAATAGTTGATATAGGCTTGCGAACATGCAAGCCTATTTATTAAGCTAATAAATAATTAAGACTATCGCGATTAACGATAGCAACCTAATAAGGCTCAAGGAGAGATCATGAAACCCTACAAACTCGCACTGGCAATAGCCCTAGCGACAGTGCCGTTGACTAGTGTGTATGCTGCTACGAATACCGCTACTATTATAAAAAAGAGTCAAGCAGCCACAGGTTTCATTAATCTGTTTTATGAGAAAGCATCTGGCGATCTTTATCTCGAAGCTAATAAGCTAAATGAACCATTCCTGCTGCTTACTAGCCTACCTCATGGGGTAGGATCTAACGATATTGGCCTAGACAGAGGTCAGCTAGGCCGCACACGGATGGTTCAATTTGAGCGTCATGGCCCTTATCTTATCCTTAAACAGCTCAATACGGCTTATCGTGCAAGTACAGATAATGCAGCAGAGCAGCGTGCCGTCAATGAGGCCTTTGCAGAATCGGTTTTATGGCGCGGAAAAGTGGTTACTGGCAAGCGTAATTTAGTCGCCATTAATGAGCTGGTGGTTAATGATCTGCATGGTATTAGCGAAGTCTTAGAGCAAACTAAGCAGGGGAGTTATCAGCTAGATAAAAGCAAGTCGTTGATCTTACCTGAAGGGGTTAAATCCTTTGAGCGTAACAGCGATGTTGACGTACTACTGACATTTAATAGTGCTAAAGCGGGGAATTATGTCGCGCAGGTCACTCCTGATGCTAAGCATCTATCTGTGCGTCTTCGTTACTCATTTATAGCCTTGCCCGAAGAGCAGTATCAGGTGCGCAGTTATCACCCTATGAGTGGTTACCTGTCTGATGATTACCTCGATTATGGCACCCGTGTTGACGAAGACATTCGTCAGCGCTTTCTACTGCGGCATCGATTAGAAAAAGTCACCCCTGGAGCTGCGCCAAGTCAGGTAGTTAAACCTATTACGTATTATCTCGATCCGGGAGTACCAGAGCCTATTCGCTCGGCACTACTTGAAGGTGCTCGCTGGTGGGAAGATGCTTTCACTGATGCTGGTTTTATCAACGGCTTTAAAGTGGAGTTATTACCCGAAGATGCCGATCCACAAGATGTTCGTTATAACGTCATTCAATGGGTACATCGCGCGACGCGTGGTTGGTCGTACGGCTCTGCGGTTACCGATCCTCGCACTGGTGAGATTATCAAAGGACATGTGACATTAGGGAGCCAACGCGTACGACAAGACCACCTAATTGCTCGTGGCCTAACTGCTGGCTGGGAAGATAGAGCCGCAGCAGATGATGCTGCAATGGCACTATCGCTTGCGCGGATTAGGCAGTTATCAGCGCACGAAGTTGGCCATACATTAGGCTTAGATCATAACTTCGCTGCCTCGAGTAACAGTAATGCCTCAGTGATGGATTACCCGCACCCTATGGTTACGGTAAATGGCGGCAAGATTGATATCAGCAAACCTTATGATGAAGGTGTTGGTGCATGGGATAAGTACACCGTAGCGTATGGCTACAGTGAGTTTGCTCCAGAGCAGGAGCAAGCTAAATTGGTAGAACTTCGTAATCAGGTTGAACGTCAAGGGTTACGCTACATCGGTGAGGCTGATTCTCGAAGTGCTGGAGCGAGTAATGCCTATGCGAGTTTATGGGACAATGGCACCGACCCTGTTGCAGAGCTGAAGCGATTAGGTGCAGTTCGAGCTAAGGCAATACAGGACTTTTCAGCTGCAACACTGCTAGCCGAGCAGCCGCAAGGCGAGTTAAGTGATGCCTTTGTTCCTATCTATCTATTAACGAGATTTCAACTAACAGCAGCAGCTAAGTTTATTGGTGGTACAGATTATACTTATGGTGATAGCGTTGATGGTAAAAGTTGGCACTACTTAGCGCCAGCGCTGCAACAGCAAGCATTAGACGCTATATTATCGACTTTAACGCCCAGTGAGTTGACTATCTCGGAATCATTGCAGCAAATGTTAGTCCCTAAAGCTGGCAACTATCAAAACACCCGTGAAAGTTTCCACTCTGGATTAGGTGTCGTCGCCGATCCGCTAGGTATGGCAGAAGTCTTGAGTCGTCATGCGTTGTCGCAAGTGTTCGTGCCAGAGCGAATTAACCGAGTTAATCAAGCTTACCTTAACGATAAAGAGCAGTGGTCAGTGGTTAAGATCACCGACAAGGTGCTCGCTAAAACTGTGTTCTCCGATATTCCCACTGGCCCAGAACTTGGTGTATGGATGCGTGTTAATGCGGTAACTATCGATGTGTTACTGCAGGCCTATCATAATGTAAAAACCAGACCTGAGGTTAAGGCGCAGTTGGCTGAGCGATTAACTTATACCGTTAAGCAATTGAAGCGCAAAGTGAAGCGAGTTAGTGCATATGAAGCTGCGCACTTTGCATGGTTGCAGCACGGTATTGAAAAGGGGTTACTCAATCCAGAAATTAAGCTGATTGTTAAACCGCTACCTATGCCGCCAGGTTCGCCGATCTAACCGTATTACTTTTTAGATGTTATAAAAGCGCTTGGTACTTACTAAGCGCTTTTTTATTGAAAGCGATATAAATTAGATGGATAGTGCAACTTTTAGTCATTGAGGCAGTCTACGGTTACACATCCATTTTATCTTGTAGTACTGGGAAAATGTTACTTAAAGCTATAACCCATATTTTGCTGCTCATCTCCTTGCTTGGGCAGTTTCTGCTTACGCCGGCGATGGCGCTGCCAGATATGCTACATACTTTAAGTCAACAGCATTCGATAAGCTCTGCACCGCGGTCTACCCCGTTATCAACAGTGTCTAACGTAAGTGACGTTTACGACTTCAAATCTAATATTGCCACCAACAATATAACCTTTGATTGTGAAGCTTTGTGTCAGGAACTAGCATCAGGCCATTGCACCACTCATGGTGGTAGTAGCAGTCGGACTGCACAATGATGTCATTGTCGTCTCACAAAATAGTCTACAGCGCGAAAGGATAATTGCGCCGACTTGGTCAATTAAAACAGTGACTCTATACCCGTTCTACCTGAAGGTGCAGGATTCAGTGGGAATTTAATGGACTTTAATCACGGCATTGATTGCCACGAATGGTCATTCCCTTGGTAAAATCAATAACACTGAGTAAAGTCCATTAAAGCCCATCGCAGAAGGCTTTGTGCCAGCCCACTTCGTTGTTGCACTAATTTAAAAGGGAATCACCATTTCTACATTAATGCGCCTAGAATTGAACAGGCACAATGCCTCTGAAACGAGCACCTTCAAGTAGAGCGGGTATATATAGTTAATCCTCCTCCAATAGCATAACCGTCTAACATAATTTTTAAGCTTTGTATGTTATTTGTATCAAATTGCAAATTTTGCCTCTTTTTTGTTCTCTATGCTAAGTAAATGACTTAGACTGCTTGTTAACAAGAATGGGCAAATAAGATTGGAGTTGTATATGAAAATGTTAACCAGCGTAGCCTTATCAGTAGTTGTTACTTTAGTTTCTGCCTCTGCAATGGCAGAAAGACCTGATTTCTCTAAAACTTCAGCAGCACGTGCTGATTACGATTTTTCTAAAAACGTTGCAGCTAAGCAGGTCAATGATATTGAGCGTGGCACAACTCGCCATGATTTCTCTAAAACATCAGCCGCAACAAATAGCTATGAGTTCTCGAAAAATCCTACTGCGAAAGTAAAGCAGCATGTTAAGCCATCAACTCAACATGACTTTTCAAAAACAGATGCAGTTCATCAAGTTTGTAGTTAAATAGATTAAATTCTTTGATAAAAAAGGGCTACTCAATGAGTAGCCCTTTTTTTGAGCGATTGGATAACGGCTCTTATACCCATTCCATTAGGGATATACTCAGTTCAGCGCTTTCTCAGGGCTTTCAATCCAAGACGCATTGTGGAAGAAGTGTTTATTCCCTTTTGAGATAATGCAACGTAGCAGTAAAAGTAGTGAGATGCTGACAACGTGCGGCTGATATTTAAGGCATGGGGAAATCACTTAATACAGCGCATGTGGCATTCGATATACGACTAAATGGTCTATTTTGTTCCATACAGAATAGGACATTGCGGTCCTCCTTGGCAGTCAGATTTAGGCGGTACGAGACCAAGGGTGGTCGAAGGTAGAATAATGCAGGCACAATTATCGAGAGCGGAGCAAGATGCCAGAGCCGAGAATAACTTTTAGCGATAAGCCACTGACTTGACTAGAGTGATTTTAACAGCCGCTGAATGAACAACTCTGTAATGGGATTGGTATCATCATGACAACTTAATTAATTTTCTTGTAGATCTTGTTGGCGACCTAAACGGTATGAATCCGCTACACCAAAAATCCAAGATAATACAAAGGCTGCCGTCGCGATATTAACCCACAGCGCCTCATTGCCAACGGGGGCTTGGGTAACGGCACTGTATATAGCGTCGAGCTGCAAAGGGATCTCGCCGCTAATGATCTTCTCTGATATTAATTGTGCTTTTTGATAAGCATGCCAGCAGAGGTAAGACAGTGCAGCAACCGCGCTCACCAAAATCAATTTCCCTGTGGTCATCTTTTTCAAGTAAAAGTGACCGGCACCAGGACAAACAAAGGCAGACAGTAATACAGCTTTAATCGATGTTTTCATGGAAGTAGCCCTTTATTCAAGATCAATTCGGCGAATGGCTTGCTTTAAAAAATTGACCTTGTGTTCTAACTGTTGCCGACGTTCATCTTGCTGCCTGTGTGCATCAAGCTGACTTTGCACGCCTGTTAGCTCTTGTATTAACCAACCTCTAATCATCACGTAGTATCTTGAGTCCGTGCCGTATTGGTAGATTAATTCGAGGGAGTCAGGCCGAGCATCAGTTATAGCCTTGTCGATAGCGTTAACCATGACGCCAATTTGGTACTCTTGCTGATTATTAGCTAAGTCGTTGTCTGCCAATGCAGACCCTGACAGCAAGTTACTTAACAGTAATAACGCAAAGGTGGCTGAGCGGGTAGCATGGCTGAGTGCAAAGCATTTCATAAGTGACAAGCTTCAGTGTGAATTGATTTAAGATTAACAGCGTCTGTTAGCTATTGCTCATAAAATATTGTTCATCTTTGACTGAACGTGACTCAGGGCTGTTGATCTGTATCGCTGCGTTAGCCACTTTTCACTGAGCGCGCTAAACATCATCGCTCAAGCCTTGCCCTAACTCGAACAACACTAAGCTCGAACAACACTAAGCTAGAAAGGTCAACAGCCTCTAGATGTATTCAGGCTCAGCACATTACTGAGCTGAGCCTGAACTGCCAGGAAGCATTGTTCGATCTTGATTTATTGGGTTAGTTAATGCGTGGTAACCCCCTTATCATGCTTGCTTATATGGATAAGGAATACGGAACATTAAGGCGTAGGTTACTGGCAGTACAATAAGTGTGAGCACTGAGGCAAAACCTAAACCTAAACCTAAACCTAAACCTAAACCAAAAATGATGGTAATTGCCATTGAGCCAAAGAAGGCATCTGATAATAACGGGATCATCCCTAGTATAGTCGTAATTGCCGCCATTAATACTGGTCTGACGCGACTCACTGAAGAATTCACTACCGCTTGGTAGGGATCTTTACCTTCGCTGAGCTCAAGGTTTATTTGATCCGCCAACACAATGCCATTTTTAATTATTCCGGTCTAATCGATCTGGACACCTTGATTGTGGATTATAGAACCAACAATAGAGGTGAGCATGAATACGAAAAGACAGTACCGAACTTACACCAAAGAGCTTAAAGAGGAAGCTTTAGGGTTAATAACCGAACAAGGCTATAGCGTTCCAGAAGCTGCAGACGCGCTTGGTGTATCATCAAACCTGCTTTATACATGGAAACAGAAGGCAGAAGAGCTAGAAAACTCTTCTGTGACTTCAGATGAAAAAACTGAGCTTCTAGCTCTTAGAAAAGAGATTAAACAGC